>JBFHJN010000197.1:0-1001 GCA_041595875.1 Coriobacteriia bacterium | reverse complement strand
TTTCAGGTTGTCCGGCTCGATCGCCAACATCTCCTCGGTCGCCAGGAGCAGGTTCTGCAACTGCTGCATCAGCGCGAGGTGCTTCGAGGAGCGCATTTCCGCCTGAGACCAGGGACGGCGTTGTGGCCGGGACGGCGGTTGCTTCGAGTTCCCGTTGAATTGTGTCAAGCTCATTTGCTGTAATCTCCCCGTGCTTCATCTGTACGTACGACAAGACCCACTCAACCGCGTCGTCGCGGCTAAGTTCTGCGGACGAAAGCGCGCCCTCAGTGCGCATAGAGTCCCAGTCCTCGGCGGCTTCTGCTGCTTCCGGCATGGCGAGGAGTTGGTCCAGCGCGGCCTCACGGCGTTGACGGGCCTCTTCGGCACGTCGTTCCGCAACAGGATCAGGACGAGCGACAGCAAGTGCGGTTGCGCGCGGGTCTTCACCAGTCTCGACCTGCGACCCAGCGATGGTGCTGATCTGGCCCATGCCCGACTCTTCGCCGAATACGTCTTCCAGATCGAGTTCGGTGGCTTGCTCTGCTGGAGACAGCCCGAGCGCGTCAGCATCGGCGGCAATAGTCGTGCGCTGTTGTGTCGCCCGCGCCTGGAGCGCTGCTTTCATCTCTTCGACGCTAACCCCTTGCGCGTCGGCGATCCGTTGAATGGCCCCATCTACTGCCACCTTGACGCTACCACGTGCGAGGCCCATACCCTTCGCGATCTCTTCATACCTCGGATCGCCCTTTGCATCGATGATGTTGTCCGCGTTATTCTCACGGATCTGTCCCAGCATGTAGTCCACAACACTCTGCTGCACCCTCGGCAACGGGGGAAGCGACCCGGCAGCTACGGCCGTGTCCGCTACACGGGCAAGCGATTCGCGGGTTGGACCAGCCACAGTTCCAGCCTGTTCGCCGCCGACAGCAGGTGCGCCGGCACGTACTCCTCCGTCATCGATTGCGTCAGGCTGAACAGTTCCTCGGCCTCCATCTGCGACACCACCCGCAGCGCTACCG
>JBFHJN010000196.1:0-1169 GCA_041595875.1 Coriobacteriia bacterium | reverse complement strand
GAACAACACGTCGGCGACGCTCTCGTATCTGGTCAACAAAACAAACAGGTTGGAGCGTCAGCAGGTTGGCGCTACACTTACGAACAGCCCGATCTATGGATACTGGCTCAAGGGTACGATGCCAGACACCCCGAAGAAATCTGGAACTGTCGTCCAGAGGCAGGCAAGGGTCGCCGCACCAAAGGCACAGGGTAGCCTCGACGCACTGATCGCAGACTTCGCGGAGTCACTGGCAGAGCAGATCGCCAGCCGCATGGCCGACCGGTTGCGAGAACGACTCACCGTCGAGTTGGAGGACATGCGCGCACCTCTCATCAAAGCGCCGCAGTTGAACCCGCCAGAGGCTGTGGAGGTGCGCCAGCGACTGAAGAAGGTACTAATCGTCGGCCTGCTGCCGCAACAGGCCGGGAAGATCGTGAGCGAGTTCGGGGAGGT
Source organism: Coriobacteriia bacterium (assembly GCA_041595875.1). Taxonomy (GTDB): domain Bacteria; phylum Actinomycetota; class Coriobacteriia; order Anaerosomatales; family Anaerosomataceae; genus UBA2279. Next base: position 734 of record JBFHJN010000196.1, on the reverse strand, counting down.
GTTCGACCTGTCGTTCTGGAAGGACGAGAACACGTCGTTGCTGAAGTCCAAGGCCCGCGCGGCCGATCTGGTGGTGACGTTCACGAGCAAGATACCGCACTTCGTCGAGGACATTATCCACGCGTCGGGAACACCACGTGTCCGCTGCACTGGTGGCATGACGACGTTGCGTGACGACCTAACCCGCATGTACGTAGAAGGAGCACAGAAATGACACTGCGGCACAAACGCGCACTGGCGAAGTTCGCCGTTGGCGCCGGCAAGGCATGGGAAATCGATTTCCAGCGAAGCGCAGGGGTGGAGCACATCGTCCTCCGACCAATTACCCGCCACAAGGGGCTGCACCCGACCATCCGCAAGGGACTCATCGCCTGGGCGCTGATCCTCGTCGGAGCGTTTGTTGTCAGTGTGGTGTAGGAGACACCGTGCGCTGGACCACCCGCGATGGCCGCAGGCTGTACCTCTCGGAGATGACCACAAGCCACATACGCAAGTGCGTCAGCCTGCTGCGCCACCACGGGTACGGTGCCGTCGAAGAATGTACTACTAACGACAGCCTGCAGCCATCACCAGAACTGACCAAGCTTGTAGCTGAATTAGACCGAAGAACACTGGCTGCGATGGATCGGCTAACCAAGGAGAAGTGAAATGACGAAGACTGAAATCCTCAACGACCGTTCCGCGTTCCAACGGGTATGCGACGCATACGTCCGGCGCAACGTTCTCTACTGCGT
>JBFHJN010000195.1:0-1203 GCA_041595875.1 Coriobacteriia bacterium | reverse complement strand
AGGCGAATACTCCGTGGATAAGAATCACCGTAGAGAGTGACCTGTAGAAGGAACCGACCTCCTTGAGCCAGGCAGCAAGATCAGATTCCGCCACGTTGATGGCAGCCAACGCCTCGCCTGAGTCCGAAGGAGCCCCCTCGGTGCGCGACGATTCACCAGTCGAACCAACGCTCCTTCTGCGGCTCACAAGGCTCAGCTCTTCGAGCCGATGACGAATCACTGGGAGTCTCACGAGAACGAAGATGACGACACCAAGAAACAGCGGAAGTGCCACGATGCCAGTCATCATCCCCCCAGCTATGTCTAACGTGAATGGGCATCAGCTGCGGCCGATGCGCCTCACTTCATCTTAGCGCTCCTGGCCGTCAGCTGGATGCCCTTGTTAGCGTGGCGGTCGCCTCCCCGAGGACTTCCGACCACAGACAGGGAGAATGGCTGCGGCGAGCGAGATGCGATCACACTGACCGCCCCGACGAGTCTTGGCGCGCATCCACGACTCCGGGGCGATCGGTTGGCGAGTCAGTCGCGGCGGTGACGTGCGTACAGGCGCTCTGCCAAGAGAACACGCACTCACTTTGGGCGAGGACGCGTCGCGGCCGACCGGGTGCACCGTGATGACTCACGATGCGCGCGCTGAGAGCTGGCGCACCTTCGAATCTCTCTCACCGGCCGAGAGGATAGCGCAGCTCACGCTAACGTATGAGCGCATCAGCAGCGCGCCCATTCCCCTGCCGTTCAGTCTATCGCTTGTCGCGTCTGCTGGATGCGCTGGTTAGCGAGCGGACGCCTTACTCTCAAGTAGGGTCTCGAATGCTGCTCGCTGAGACAAGGCAACCTCTCTGATCCGCAGCTCCAGCAGAGTCCCATCACTCAGAGTCATGTACCAGATCGACCTTCGCCATGGAACGAGTCGCTCAACTGTGTCCCAGGCAACAACCTCAGGTCGACGGACCGGGGACCGATACAGCGTCAGACCGGCCGCGGTGACAGATGCGTATGGGGTCGCGAGTCCCCAGAGGGCGATTGCACCGAACAAGACACCGGGCACCAGAAGCTGGACCGCGAACCAGAGATCGTGGACCCACAGGTTGTACAGAGCGAACCCGAGGACACACAGCACAACGAACGCGAAACCGATGCCCCAGCGACGATCTCTGCCGAAGTCACATTCAGTCATGTGTCCCGTCCCCGCCTCGCTAACGT
>JBFHJN010000194.1:0-1211 GCA_041595875.1 Coriobacteriia bacterium | reverse complement strand
GCACATACCGAAACTGCGTGGCGCTGATCTTGTAGGCTTTTCCCTCCACCTCGAACCAGCACACCCCTCGATGCAGGTAGTACCCATCGCGGTTGAACACGGGCAGCATCTCGGCGTCTGGATCAACGCACTCTCTAAGAGGTTTTGGGCGGGTCATCCACCACTCAAGCTGGAGAACTTTGATCTTCATGCTTGGTTCTCCTCGATTCGTCTCAGCCATTTCCTGGCGTACTTGCGCCGCTGATTGTCCCTCGACTCGCACAGGGTCAGTAGCATGTCGCACAAGGCACCCCGCCTACGTGCAGATCGGAGCAGCACCAGCATGTTGTGCGGTTCCACCTTCACCACCTGCGACTCCACCTGACTATTGATGAGCCGGTGGATGCTGGGCAGGGCGTCGTTGACGTTGAGCGCCCACGAGGGGGACGGGGCCTTCCTAGCTCGCCAGAACGCAAGATGGGCTGAGGTGACTTTCATGACTCGTCTTCCTGTTTAGAGGCCCACAAATACGTCACACCGAGCTTTTCAGCGAGGTGCTCGCCTAGTTCATCCAGGTCATCCCCGTCACCACTTACCCGCGCCGGGATTGAAAACTCGATGTCCTTGTGCCAGAAAAGCAACTGGTATTTCATGGCGTCTCTCTAAGTAGAATGTCAGGCACCTCGACCTCGTCGCCGAGCTTGGTGAGGACGTATGATCGAAGAACCGCTACCCTCACGGTGAGGCCGAAGCACACCTTCCCTGCGTCCGCGTACCAGTGGTGTGAGTGCATCTTGACCAGCGTTATGCACTGTTGCTCGATGATGCCGAGCACGTCGAGTTCGGCATCATCGAAGAATCTCGATATCCCATCCCACGGCGTTGTCATGACAAGTGCGTTGTCGAATCGGTGACGATTCGACCGCAGGTCCGTCCACCCCTCACATGTCAGGGCGGCCCACTTGAGGGCGTCGCCCTCAAGGTCCTTCGTCTTGATTTTCATGGCTTGCTCTCCCTAAGCGCGGCGTCGAGTTCGCGCACCGCAGCAGCCAAGGCGGCCTTCCGCTCATCGATCCGCTTGGCGATCCGGTTGGGCATCGGGTCCAGTGCTTCGAGGCTGGCGATCTCCTTGGTCTCGCGCCGGATGGCGTCGATCAGGGCGTCGTCGCTGATATCGGCCACGTCGATGCCGTTGATGTAGTGGCGGGTGGCGAAGAAGTCGGTGGTCTTGT
>JBFHJN010000193.1:0-1308 GCA_041595875.1 Coriobacteriia bacterium | reverse complement strand
TGGGGATAAAGACGTTTTTGCAGACGCTCCTGAAGCCCCATATGTTCGAGCGGTACGCGGGCATACCGTGCTACGTGGCCCCTGACCCCGCGGGGTGGCAGAAGACGCAGGTGGGCGAGGAAAGCCCCGTGGATATCCTCATCGCCGAGGGGTTCAAGGTCGTCAAGCCAAGCACGAACAGCCCGACGCTGCGGATCGAGGCGGTGGAGACGTTGTTGGGGCAGTCGGCGGATACGCAGGCACGGTTCCAGATCGATGCCCGGTGCGAAGTGCTGGTGCAGGGGTTCCGCGGCGGGTATAAATGGAAGGTAGACCGTGAAGGCGAGATGACGCAGGCGAACGAGCCCGTCAAAAACAAATACTCGCATCCACACGATGCGCTGCAGTACCTGGCGTGTGTGATCGATGGCCGGCACGCCGGAGCGGTGCGAAAGGCCGCACGCACGGTAAGAAAGGTGCCAGCAGCCGCATGGACGTAAGGGGAACATAGATGAGCGACGCGATCCACGTTATGCCGGTCAACGATCTGCGGGAGCACCTGTGCTCGAAGGATTGTTGGTGCAGCCCTACGGAAGACGAAGGAGTGTATGTTCACCACTCGTTGGATGGCAGGGAACTTGTCGAAATCGGGGAACGCTTGGTGCACTAAAACGTCACAGCAGCCGCATGGACGTAGCGTAGGTGCTTGCAGCGCAGTAGACGGTGTGCTATACAGTCTGGGACTGTATCGGCAGGCGTTGCCACATGAAAAAGCAGGCCCTGAATATTAGGCAAGGTACGACGTTCGAGTTCTCGGTACTGTGGGAACGGGCGACGCTTGTCTACAAAACCATCGAGGCTGTGGCACAGAGTGCGCCGGTGCGTCTCACGGTGACGGGTCACGGTGTGCCGGATGGGTGGAAAGTTGCGGTCCAAAACGTCAAGGTGCCGACTGACCTGAACGCTGAAAATAACCCGCCGAAGGACAGCGAGTTTCGTACTGCCACGGTCGTGTCGGTCGACGAGATCGAGTTCAACGCGATCAACGGCGCGGGGTTCAAGGCATACACTACCGGTGGGCAGATCGCGTACTACCAACCGGGGGATTTGTCCGGCGCAGAAGCACGGATGAAAATCAAGAACAAACTCGGCGGCACGGTGTTGTACGAGTTGTCGTCGACGATTGGGAATATCCTGCTCGACGTGGCGAAGGCGCGCGTGACGATCGTCATCGAAGACGACGAGACGGAAGCGTTTAGCTGGACATCCGGGGTGTATGACCTTGAAGTCGAGGACGCCCTGGGAAAAACCTACACGTTGCTGTACGGC
>JBFHJN010000192.1:0-1310 GCA_041595875.1 Coriobacteriia bacterium | reverse complement strand
TCGCCGTTGTACTCCACGGACGACAGTATGGACTGCACGAACTTCGTGCGGTTGTTGTTCGCCTCCCGGTACGCTCGGATAGTCTTCGCTCGCGGGTCCATTAGGGAGAGTTCGTGCAGCGTCTCCTTGTCGGTAGAGGGTGCCCCGGTCGGCGTCTTCTTGATCTGCGGCAGTTTCCAGTCATCGAACATCAGCTTGGCAAGCTGCGCCGGTGAAGCCAGTATCTCAGGTGTAGCGCCCAGCGGCTCCAGGATCTCAAGGGCCTTTTCCGAGACGACGATCAGCTTGGCGTCGAGGGTGTGTGCTGCGTCCGGATCGACCACCAGCCCGTTGACACGCGAGTCGGCGACGACATCGATTGACTGTGCCTCGATCAAGGCATTCCGCAACCACTTCGGGTCAACAGCACCCATCTGGTTGTAGAACCGTTCGGCCAGCTTGAGCGTGAACGCCACGTCCTTGCGGTTGTAGATCAGTCGTTTCTCAATGGCCTCGGGACTCATGTCGTGGTAGTCGACATCATCCTCGTACCCTGCATGTGCAGGGAAGTACTTCGCCACGGCGAGTTTCAGACCGTATGACCTACGCTTGGCACGCGTTACATCCGACTCCGGCTCACGTTCGAGATGCTTCCACAGCAGCATGGCGTCCAGGAACTTCGCACGCATCACCGAACTACGCAGCCCGTAAGCGATGAGCCATGACACGTCGAACGCCATGTTCCACCCAACGAGCGTTTTCTTCTCAGCCACGGCCCACTCGATCAGGTCGAACAGTTGGTGGCGTGTCGGCATGTGCCGCGCCATCGTGCGCAGCTTACCCTCTTCGTTGTAGTACGCGATGGCGTACGACGTGATGTCTGCCTGGTATGTCTCCGCACGAAACGGCTGCAGGGCGAAGTCGATGTCCTCGGTGCTGGATGTCTCCACGTCGAAGGCGACGTACTTACTTTGGTCGAAAATCAACTCCGGGCCTCCCAAATATTTGATGCAGTAGCACCGCCTCGGACGGGCGTGATACGTCCATGCTCATCACCAGTTCTCCTTCTAACAACAGCCCGAGGCGTTTTGCGTGCGCGGTGACTTCCGCACGGGTGCCGTACAGCTTGCACCCGTACTCCTGCTTGTCGTCACCGACGTACATGCACGACCATATCCGAGACGATGCCTTACCCATCCTGGTGTGCCTTATCCATCGTCGTCCTCCGGCTCAGGCTTCACCTCGTATGCCAACCAGTCGGCACCTTGCTGTTTCTGCGCGACCGCACATGCCTTGAACAAGTCGTCCGTTTCGACGACGATTTCGGTACG
>JBFHJN010000191.1:0-1394 GCA_041595875.1 Coriobacteriia bacterium | reverse complement strand
GGAAGGTCATGACGTTGCCTTTGGCCTTGCTGACTCGCTTCTTCGCCGTGCGATAGAGATCATCCATACGAACAAATGTGTACGCCGAGTTCCAGAAGTACCTCAGGAACATTGCGAGGTCGGCCTCGCTTACCGCGAGCACAACCCTCTCCCAGATGTCCTCAGCTTCGCGAAGAGCGGTCTGGTCGTCCTGCACCTCCATGAACAGGTAGTTCTTCACGAGATCCGCCTGCGTTAGGTCAACTCCGCGATTGTTGAGCGCCTCAAAGACTGCCTGAGCATTCATCTCGTCTAGAATCTCCACTCGAATGAAGCACAGCCTGTGAAGAAGTACGCTCTCGATCCGAGCGCGGTACTCGTCCAGATCCTCCCAACGAGGCTTGCGCAGCTCCTGAGTGAAGCCGTCGAGAAAGAACAGGTACGCCTTAAACAGCTGCTTCTCTGACTGGTGCCAGTCCTTCTGGGACTTAGCAGGCACTTCCTTCCCCTCAAGAATGCGATGAAACAGAGTGCTGTCACGTTTGTTCAACGTAAGCCGCATTTCGTACTTCACGGGGTATGAGCCAGGGATCTCCTGCGCTATCAGGCCTTGAATCTTGTTTGCGATCGCAGTGCCATCGACGCCTCGCTCCTCGGACACCACCAGCACGGCATCTCGAAGTGCTGACAGAAACAGGAGCAGCGTTGAGAAGCGCTGCTGCCCATCAAGAACCCACCAGGGACGAGCTTTGCGCTGCAGGAATACCATTGCGCCCATGAAATGGACATCGGAATCATCGTCGGTGACCAGTTCGCTAACATCCGCCCAAAAGTCGCTGAACTCGTTCTTATCCCAGGCGTAGCTGCGCTGATACGGAGGCACTTCATACATCTGCGCTTCAGCCGTTGCGATAAGGCTATGCATGCTCATGGCATCGGCATCAATGTTCGGAAGAGACACGGTTCCCCCCTCGAGTGCGCCCTACGTGTGTCCCTCCGATTGTAGCGGACATGACACTGGGCGAATCCTTATGCACACGATGAACTACGAGATTGTTGGCTCCAGAGGCCACACTAGCGCCTCGCTCTGACAAGGAGGTCCGAGCCAACCGGACGAGCACACCGATCCTCGCTCATGCGAGACGCTCAGACGAGCACTGTTGTGCCGCAGACCTGTTCAGGGGAAGCTACGAAGTCGACTGGAATCAGCCTATCCATGGAGCTAGTGTCCGTCACTGACATGACGTGAACGAACGGAGGTGCTCCATGGCCCGGCGCAGGAAGACCGTGTTGCCCAAGACCAAGACACCCGAGGAGTGGCGGCGCTTCTTTCGATGCATCCAAACGCGATCGCCAACCGCAGCCCGCAATCACGCGGTGCTTTACCTGACGTATCTCGCCGGGCTCCGGATCGG
>JBFHJN010000190.1:0-1400 GCA_041595875.1 Coriobacteriia bacterium | reverse complement strand
GTCCCCGGTCCCGTCCCACTGCTCGATGCTGATGAACTCGTCCGAGCCTGAGACGAGGATGTCCTGCTCGTTGCCGTCGCACGGGGCGCCGCGATTGGGTTTGAATTTCAGTTTCATGTTTGCTTCTCCAGTTGATCAAGGGCCACATCAAGGCTTCGCACGGCGCCGGCCAAGTCACCGCGCTCCCAGGCCTCGAGCACCTTGCCCGCTGCCTCTGCTACTGCAAGAAGGTGCTTGTTTTCCTTCGCAAGTCGAGTCACGTAGTTCCCGTACCTTGTGTGAATGTACTGGCACTCGACGTTCGTGCAGATGAAATCGGCGGTTTCCCACAGCACCGCCATGAAGTACACGTCCTTGCTGCGTAGGTTTCTCTTGGAGAGTCGGTGATTCATCTCGCCCGGAGCGCTGATTACCGCCTGAACCTGCGTCCTGGTCACACTGCCGCATTTGGGACAATTCATGTCACACCTCGTCCTCGTTGGGGAAGTCATCCCGGATAGGTTCAGCGAATACTTCGTCCAGGGCTTTCTTGTAGCGCCCCTTAGCCAGTCTCAGGTCCTTGTCAATTTGGAACCGATCCTCAGCATCCGTGTAGCTACCCCGCCACGAGAACTGCACCTCAGCTCTCACGAGAGCCCTCACGGTGCGTTCGATCTTCTTGCGATTCGTGCTCATGGTTGGTTCTCCTCTACCTGGTTGCAAGGTGGGCTTGCTGGCTTCGATTGATCCGGCTCCACAGTGAAAAACACGATGCAGAAGGCAACGCCCCACAACAGGATGGGGGTGGCCAGGGCCAGGTCGCGCTTTCTGAACCCGGTCATTTCAGCTCCTCCTCAGTCGGGCGGCGGACCTCGAAAGCGCTGACTTCACAACCGTGGGAGGACCAGCGTGTGCGCCCGTTAGGGAATACCAGAGGGTGCCCAGACTTACCCACCCCTGCGAAATACCTTCTCTGCCAATTTTCATCTTCGGACGAAATCTTCGCCATAACCGGATCGTTAATCTTAAAGTCGTCGTAGGGGCTGACCTCCATGAGATCGGTACTCGTCTGTTCCCCGACAATCGCGCTGCAGTTCCCGTCCGGGTACACAGTGTGAAGAGACTCGTCGCCCTCTGGATTCATCACCGCAATAACGATCGTTCGCGGCGCTCTGATGTCCATTGCCAGGATGCGAACCGGGCGCCCGTCGCGCGTCCTGTACTTCTTGCCCATTTCGATTTTCATGCTTGGTTCTCCTTGTTGCGGGGGCCTGGCCCCCACACCGTGGCTAGGTGGAAGCTCCTCTCAAGATCCTTCTTGAGCGCCTCGGTTGTTTCTTCCGACAAGCCGTCCCGCATCATGACCGGCAAACAGATCTCACGCCCACCAAGCGCAGTGAGAGTGAGCACAACACCTGACC
>JBFHJN010000189.1:0-1429 GCA_041595875.1 Coriobacteriia bacterium | reverse complement strand
CGAAAAGCACTTCACCCTCAATCGGCGCCTTGAGGGTGACGACCACGGTCATTCGGTCGACCCCGACGGTCTTGCACGGTTAGTTCGAGATTGCCGAGACACATTCCTAATGGCGCAGTATCGAGGCGAAATCACTTCCGTTGAGCAGCCTGCCCGCACATACGCACGCCGCAGCGTTGTTGCAGCAGTCACAATCCCGGCGGGCACCATCCTTGGTCCCGAGCATCTTGCACTCAAGCGACCTGGCACGGGACTTCCCCCCAGCGCAATACAGGACGTAGTCGGACGCCGCATCACCAGAACGCTTGCGACCGATGCACTGATACTACCGGAGGATCTGACCGATTCGGACTAGATGTCCGCAACAAAGCGCTGCATCTCAGCGTAGTGCCCGTCAATGACCCCAGGAATGTGGCTGAATCCGGCGAAGTCGCCGTCGATTGCCCGCGCAAGTTCGCTCATCGTCCTGTCGACAGCATCATCCGCTGGCTTCCGTATGACTCGTGGACGACTGCCGAGACTCGTGGGACGCAGAATTCGTGTGGCGGACCGATGAGTCCAGGCAGGCAGGCGAGGTAGGCCCAACGTCTCGTTCTGACCTCGCGCTCGGCAGTCTTCCTCAAGACAGAGGGAGGGCAGGCGATGACTTAAGAAGTACAGGTGTGCGTGGAGCCGATAGCCCACGTGCAAGTCACACTCGGAATAGAACTCGATGCGATCCACGCTGTACGAAACATCGTGTACAACAGCGCCCAATCTCCTGGCTTCCGCTGCGTACTGCTCCAACAGAGCGCCCTCTCTCGCAGGCGTGTACCGATCAGCTGCAACTCCACGGTGAAAACAGCAGTGCATCCTTGCATCCGGGAGGAATCTCATGAGCGCGCGAAGCAATTCCAAGCTCTGCCAGTAGTAGACCGGCTGCTGAGGCGGAGTGAACACCACTTCGCGAACATCTGTTACAGATCGCATCGCCTGTCCCAGCGAGGACTTACTGTACCAAACTGGGCAACCAGTCATGGTTGCTGCGAAGCCCTGCTGCGAAACCACCCTCTCACTGAGACGATCACGACACGAAAGTCTGACACTGCCGCCAAGCCCCCGAAGCAGGTCCACTGTCGGCGCCGCGAATTGGAATCTCGACTCCTGATACTCGTCGCCGGGATCGGCCATCCATCCAAGCCCAAGAAATACGAGGGGCACGCCGAGAGCACGCAGATCCTCAATCGGTAGCAACGGGTATATCCCTCCGTACATCGTTGCCTGATACCCGGGCCCTCCTGCAACAACAATCGCGCGGGACTCACGTAGCACCGACATATACTGATCGAGCGCCACGTAGTTCGGAAGACAGACCACCTCATCGACCTCATCAAGGAGCGCCTTCGTGCGCTCGGTAATCAGGAAGTCGCCCACGTTCTTCTTCGCACCT
>JBFHJN010000188.1:0-1567 GCA_041595875.1 Coriobacteriia bacterium | reverse complement strand
GCAGATGAAGATCGTGTTTGACGCCATAGGCCTCCGGTTTGAAGCGGAGGTCGATTACTTCGAGGGCACCCCCGGCACACAGTGGGACGAGGGCGAGGGCGCCGACGTGGACATCCACAGCCTGACTTGCGACGGGCTGGATGCCTCGTTTCTCGCGGGTTCCAGCGAGTTCTACCGGATATTGGAGGCCATGCTGGGTGCATGCGCCTTCGAGTATGGGCAGGAAGTCCGTCGCACGTGCGAGGACAAGGCTGCAGATCGGCAGTATTTCGAGACCACGGAGGTGTAGAGTGCAAGCCCACTATGTCGTTAGTAGCAACATCGACGCCCTCGGCTACCAGCAGGGGCGTCTTTTCATTCGGTTCAAGTCGGGCGTCTCCTACGCCTACGAGAAGGTCGACTTCGGAGTCTTCAATGCGCTGCAGAAGGCCGAGTCCGTCGGGCAGAGCTTTCACCGACTGGTGAAGGGCAAGTACCGGTACACGAAGCTCGAAGAAGACCCGTTCGCACATCGACCACACTGATAGGAAGACAAGATGCGGCTTTCAATCCAGAAGAATACGATGTCGGGCTACTTCGAACTCACCCCGTTGGCGGGCAGGTTCGCCGGGAAGACGGTAGCCCTAGCAGAGTCCGTTACCCTGAGAGATGGCACGGAGGAAGCCTGCTCCCTGAAGTCTGTGTGGGGGCTGACGGTGTTGAACGACCGCGTGACAGAAGACGCTGAGACGATCCAGAGCCTGCTCGGACGCCGACGTTAACAGCGCTGCCAACCGGTAGTGCGTATGATCAATGCCCCGCCGCGCCTTTACATCAATCTGATGGGTCTGTGGAACGACTGGCGATGGCGGGGCACCCTTACTTTGGAGTCAGCATGAACATCCCGATCATCAAGTTGGAAGTACAAGGTATGAAGTACGCGATCCACACAGCCCTCGCCGAGCACTCCCTGCTCATGGACAAGAGCATCCAGGCTGCTGTCGAGGAGTACTGCACCCCGGGCAACATCGACCGGATCGTCAAGGCGGAGGCGATGCAGGCCCTTGACGCTGCGGTGAAGGAGGAGGTCCGCAGCTTTTTCGGTTACGGGGCAGTGGGCAGGAAGGCTGTGCGGGAAGCGGTGCACCACTGGCTGAACAAGGAGTTCGGGGAGGACGACGAATGAGGCACATCCCACTGGTGTGTCACGCCGAGAACGGCGTGTTCCTGTTGTGCGAGGGGCCGGTCACGTACCGGTTGCGGTGGTACCACCGGCTGATGCTGTGGGCCGGGCTGGTGACTGAGGCGGAGTTGGAGGCTTGGTTCAGGGGGGAGAAGCCATGATCTGGAAGGTACTTCGGGGCATGCTGGGCAGCGTAGACCTAGCTGACTTTTACTTGGCCTTACTCGTAGTCCTCGCTTTCATGGGAGAACTGGGAGGTGTAGTCGGGGCCTTGATCGCAGCCTTCTACACACGCCTGTGCTTCATCCAGCAAGCCATCGAGCGGCTACACAGGGAAGACCAATGAGCGACGAACGAAAACAAGCTGAAGACGACTTCTTCCGCGACATCGAGAACCACACGATG
>JBFHJN010000187.1:0-1622 GCA_041595875.1 Coriobacteriia bacterium | reverse complement strand
GCTGGCCTGCAAGGCCAACCTGGGATGGGAACTCAACAGCTATGGAGGTTACGACCTCACCATCAGCAATGGGACCGCCAAAGAGTATCGCGCATACTTCGACGAGTTAGTCCGTCGAATTCAGGCATCGCCCTACGCACCGTGGGTGGTCCTGCCGAAATGGGAGAACCAAGCATGAAACCTAAAAAATCGAAAGCAACCCAGATCGAGGAGCTGCAACGCCAGCTTCTCGAGTCAAAAGCGAGCCATGCGTTTGTCTATGGCGCCGCAACCTCTGTAATCCACAAGGCTTCAACACAGCACATGATGGGGTCAGGTGTTGTGCTCACTCTCACTGCGCTTGGTGGGCGTGAGATCTGTTTGCCGGTCATGATGCGGGACGGCTTGTCGGAAGAAACAATCGAGGCGCTCAAGAAAGACCTTGAGAGAAGCTACCAACTTGCCACGATGTGGCAACCAGTGGGGAGCAAGCCATGAAGGTCCAGACACAAGACCTGACAGACCTCGCCCTTGACTGGGCGGTGGCGAAAATACGGGGATACATAGAGATCAAGATTTTCACACCCCATCGACCGACAGACCGAGGGTGGATTGACGTTCGCATGAACCCTGACCGTCGAGCGCCACTGTGTAGATACGACCCGACCTTAGACTGGCACTACGGCGGTCCGATCATCGAGCGGGAGAACATCACCCTCATACGGGCCAACGATGCCTACGAAACCGGTGCTGACGGGTTTACGACCAACAAGAGCATCCCGCAGTGGTTCGCTGAGACAGATAGCTTTGTCGGACACAGCATCATGACAAGCTATGAAGGTGAGTACATGGAACCAACCTTCATGATCGGCGAAGGTGGGGGCTGCTACGGCCCCACACCCCTAATCGCGGCCATGCGCTGCTACGTGGCCAGCAAGCTCGGCGACGAGGTTGAAGTACCGGACGAACTTCTTCGGAGCAAGACATGAAAGTCAAGACGAAGGACCTGACAGGCCCCGCCCTTGATTGGGCGGTGGCGAGCATCGAGAAACTGCCAAAGGACCGCCTGCATGTGTTCTACGGGGTGCCCGCTATTGACCGAGAGTGTCTAGGTCAGATTGACTGCTTTCGTTGTGAGTTTTCCACCAACTGGGCACAAGGCGGCCCGATCATCGAGCGGGAGGGGATCAACGTATTCAAGCACAACAAGCTACAAGCCAGAGACCCTGATATGTGGGGCGCTCACAAGGTCGTGCCACGCAGACTAGAGGATGGATTCGAGTACAGCATCGCCCTGACCCTTGACGGCCCCACGCCCCTCGTCGCAGCCATGCGCTGCTTCGTGACGATCCAATGCGGATACGAGGTCGAGGTGCCAGATATTCTTTTCGAGGGTTGATCATGAAGACCAAAGTCCTCCAGCTTGAGTGGTGGATGACCAGCCCAGCTACCCTTGAAGAGTGTGTTGATCCAGACGCCGAGATGCTGCCCGTGTTCAACCGCGATGGGTACTACCTGCATCGAGGGGTGTGCTGGTTCGAGGTAGGGGGAAAGGCTTACAAGACCAGCGCCACTCAGTTCCGGTATGTGGTGAACCTTCTGCACGTCTGGCAGCGATACAACCAACGCCAGATCGAGGCCAT
>JBFHJN010000186.1:0-1623 GCA_041595875.1 Coriobacteriia bacterium | reverse complement strand
CGGTCGAGGACGTTGTATTCGAAGTACTCGTCTTCCGGAGGATCCGCGTCACCGAAGCCAGGACCGGTAACCCGCATCGGAATGTAGGGCTGGTAGTCGGTCACCTCGATCTTGCAAGGAATGCCATTGATACGGGAGGCGAAAATCATGGGGCCTCCTGCAACTCGGAGAGTTCGCTGCGAAAAAAGTAAGGATGTGGGTGCGCCTCGCTGCGGGACCACCATCGGGCGGGATCATCGAGACGAACCAGCACCCTACTGTCTTTTCCCAGATCGTTATCGGAGATCCAGGACCTCATGCCATCTGCAGTGAAGTACTCAAAACCCTCGATGGTGCCCGGCCCCATATTGGTGCTCACGCGTTGACCTTTGTACCAACCCATAAGTACCTCCTGAAATGAAAAAGCCCGCTCAGTGGCGGGCTTGATTGATTGGTTTCACCGAGTGCCCGGAGGGCACCTGGTGCGGCTATGCAGCCTGTTTCTCTTGGTACTTTCTTACGCCTTGTTCACACACACGCCGGATGGTGGCAGTGTCTGCCTCGTTGGGCAGGGTGATGGCGTTGGCCCAGCTAGGCCAGAACAGATCCAGAGCAGCACCGAGTTTGACTGTGGGATGCTGGATTTCAGGCAGTTCCTGCCATTGCATCTCCTTGATCAGTTCCCGGTTTACCCACTCGACCACTTCGATGTTATCCCGCACGAGCAAGTAGATCGCGTCATGAATGAGGGCACAGATCTTCACATCGTTGCGATACTTTGATGCGCGCACCTTCTTCATGAAAGCGTTGGCTGCACGGTTGTTCAGGAGCCCGTAGGACTGCCCCAGGGCATTGCCTGCCGTACGACCTTCGGCAGCCGCTTCGAAGGGCATTTTGTGCCCCTTGAAGATGACCTGCTTCAGGAGCGGGGTACGCACCCGAAGCCCGAAAGCCACTTCTACGTAGCCATCCTTGCTGGCTTGTTCCAGCCGCTTTTCCACGTACTCGTCACTGACCTTGTAGAGCGCGTGGTAGTTGGCTTCGATCGCCTGGGATTTATCCTGGTCCCACCCGAGGTTGCTCATCATGCCGTGGTAGGTACCGCCATAGGTGAGCAGAAAGGTAGGTGCCTTGGACTCCTGCCGGGTCCAGTGCTCGGTTTCCTTGAGCGTATTGACCGAGGCTGGATCGTTCAGGTCGATGATGATGCCTTCCCTGGCCAGATCCTCCTGGAAATAGTAGGCCGCACGCAGCGAGTGCCCATCAAACCCACGTTCGTACACGGCGAGCTTGTTCGGATCCCGGGTCGTCAGCGCGCTGATGTAGTCCTCCAAAGAATTGAAGTCTGCACCGCAGAAGATCCAACCTTCCGGAGCAACAAAGCATTCCTTGATCAACTTGCCATACGCCGATCCGGCAGGAATGTTCTGCATGTTGGGGTCCGAGGAACTCAGCCGACCACTGACAGTGCCTCCAAGGTTGAAGCTCCCGTGCAAGTACATTCTCTCGTCCTCTTTCAGGAATCCCTGGTAAAAGGCAGGAATGAAAGTGCTCAGGACCTTGGTGGCTTTGCCATACTCGATAATGGCATTGAGGATGTCCTTCACTTCCTGATGCGGGGTGTGATTGATCAGCTTCTTGAGG
>JBFHJN010000185.1:0-1669 GCA_041595875.1 Coriobacteriia bacterium | reverse complement strand
GTACCGATTCCTCGTTAACGATGGAAGACTGCCTGGCCTCAACGTCTCATTTCTGACGAAGTACCTGTACTTCATTCGGGACTCGGCAGATCCAAAGCCGCTCATCCTCGACGATGTCGTGAGGGGTGTTATGGAGCCACATGTGTGGGATCGTCTGCGCGGAAGCTTCGGGCGGACAGACTACTATGAGGACTACCTGGAACTCGTTGACGAACTGGTTGCGACACTTTCAGAGAGCGGCAGCCCATGCTCTCCGGATGACGTAGAGACGGCCTTGTTCGCATTGCGGTGAACGCAGTCTCGAGGGGAAGCTTACGGCACGATGCGTCTGGCCCTTGATCATACAGATCGAGTATCACGAAATGCACAGAGGACCCGGTGGTGCCTCGTGCCGCAAATACGTAGCCTACTGACCCTCGTCGACCCCGTTCACTGCTGTCCACGCAGACGCGTAGCGTTTCTACACGAGAAAGACTACGACTATGGACCTCGCCGCTCCGCGACTCCCACGTCGACCGGAACCACCTCAACTTGCCGCAGGCACGTATCCAAGTTGAGCTGCTGGGCAAACGCTATACCAGATGGGTAGCTCGCCATGCGGCAATGTGTTGCAGGATGTCGTCCAGGTGTGTCGGCACTAGTCGACATGCATGACGAATCCCCGCTTCGACCATCCCGATCACGGCAACTCCCTCGCGCGCCAAGAGCCCATCCATGACGGCGCCGAGGAGCAGGCTCCTGTACAACTCGACCTTCACCGACAGCCAAGTTCGCTTCAGCACCTCAACAGCGACTCCGACTACCACCTCAGAGGACATCGGCGCCGCACGTACCCATCGGCGGACGTACTCCACCTGTTCGGACGTGGTCTTCCCATCGACCTCAAGTGTGCGAAAGACATCGTTGATCTCTATTGGCAGCCCACGGTAGTTCGCAAGAACTAGACTGCGAACGGCGACAGCATAGTCATCCTCGGTGATCAGTCCCGACTCAACCAGATCAGCGAGCAGACCTGCTGAGCAGACGGAAGCGACACTATCCTCGGATCTCGCAAGCTGACGGAGGGCAAGATCATCACTGACGATCACGTAGCCCGAACAGCGCGCCGCAGCCATCACGAGATAGGCCGCCTCACCAATGAACTGCCGAACACTGGCCTGCGGGCTATCGGGTTCGACATCCTCAACAACGATCGCCGGACTGGTGGCCAGTCGGAGCCAGTCCACGATCCTCTGAATTCGCTCGCGCTCCGTAGCCCTTGCCGAGGCAGAATACTCCGTCACGGCAACCTGGTCGCCATGCATGGCGATGCTCTCAGAGCTCTCTGCCCCCTCGAGATCGCGTAACACCTGCAGGAACTCGTCAACGACGGCCTGAGGGACGAATAGCTCAATGCCCGCACCACTCACTCGATCGAGAAGACCAACGTATTCGATCGCAAGAATCGCTGAGACGTCGAGCACAAGACCCGCCGCACGAACCTCGTCGATCCCGGGTTCAAGCGCGTGCTCGGTCGGGGAACAGGCATCCACTTCACCCTCTGCCCAGACGACGAGACCCTGCCAGACTTCGATAGTTCCCCTTCCAAGAAGGTGAGCCAATGCTCCAAGCGGCAGTCGCGCCGACCTATAGAGGACCAATGCCTGGAAGAACAACCGCTGACGCTCGT
>JBFHJN010000184.1:0-1713 GCA_041595875.1 Coriobacteriia bacterium | reverse complement strand
CCTTGAATTGCCGCACCGGCCAGCATACTACCAAATCCGGGTACTTTAGTTAAGGAGCCTAGATTCAGTCGGGTCTGGACGGCAATACTGCGGATTTGCTCATTCAGATTAGCCTCGCTGGTTATAGCGGAGGCTTGGATCTCAGCAGTGGCCCTGTCTAACTCCACTGTAACATCATCTGCCACTGCGTCCACAGAAGCGCCCTTGACCCCGGCAGCTGCTGCCTGTGCAGTGGCGTCGCCCATTGCCATCTGCGCCATACGCTGTGCTGTGCTCAAGTCAGCAGCAGCCTGACGGCGCACTGCCGCCTGCTGCTTCTGTACGTTTGAGATAGTGTACGCAGCCTCGATGGTGTTCAGGCGGTTCTGTTCCTTCTGTAGCTTGTTCTGCGCCTCTATTGCAGACTTATTCATTATGCTACTAAGCAGGCCCTGCCCAGCAGACATACCAAATGTTAAAGCAAGTGCTGGTAACATTATCTCCTCCTGCCGTAGCGTTGGTTGTATCGGAAGCCATACTCTAGGCTAGTTATATTCAAATCGTACACATCGTCAGTACTGATACTTAGTCGGGAGGTGGGCATATCCAACCGCGCTGGGATGTACTGTTGCCCACTAGCTACCTGCGGCTCGCCTATACCCAACTCAGGTGCCCCGAACGTCAGTGGCGATGTATCCTGTGACACAGCTGCCCGGAATTTGTCTGAGATGGTGTACGTGAACTCGCCGGTATCCCTTAGCGTCACTACGTATTTATGCAGAAGCGTCCGCTGGGTTGTGATTGGAACGCCGTTGCTATCTCTAACGCTAGGGGCAGTCGGCACTAGGGTACTGGTGTACCGCGCCCCTATAACGAAGGTGTCCCCTTCTACAGCACCGGGCACCGCGTAGCGGTAAGTATCAAACCCAGTATCATTCCCTACCAGCTTCTGCTTTAGATACGGATGCTCGCCGCTGGTCTTGAAGGCCCACACCTCACCCCAAGCATTGTGGAGCTCTTCCGGCGCATCCACAGTACCGTCAGCCGCGACCGTCACGTCTATGAACATGTCTAGCCTACCGGTTGTAGCGGCACTGGTGCCTGCACCTATCCGCAGGTCCAGCAATGTGTACACTGCCTTATCGTTAACATTGAACAGAATGTACATCCTGTCGTTGATAAACCAAGCGTCTATAACTGGCCACGCGAACTCCCACTTATGCCACGCGTGATGTACCTTCTCCCCACCTGACCACAAGTACTCGTGTACTAGGAGTTGAGTCTGGTCATCCTCGAAGCCACACACTAGAATGTTACTAGTGGTACTTGCCGACATGAACCGACACTTCCCTTTGATGTACCTCGGAATATGGTTGGTAACGTCAGATCCAATTAGCTGCGACGTGGTGTAGTCACTAGGCAGCATCTCCCAGATGCCATCGTACCCCTCGGAGCGAGGCGCTGCGAAGAACACGTTCCTACCCGTGGCTACCGGCTGCACTGTGATTCTAGCGTCGTACTGGTTCATGACAGCGATGTTCGCGTTGCTTGGCGTGACTGCAGCGGAGCCCGGGACAATACTCTGGTACCGATCTGCCCACAGCACTAAATCTTTGTTGAAGGCTGTGGCCCAGACATACGGTGATGCTTGTGCTGCGGTGCTGGCCACCTCGATCGGGTCGTCTGCCTGCAGGCTCTCGATAGTACTACGGAAGAACCGTAGCGGGCGGTTGG
>JBFHJN010000183.1:0-1723 GCA_041595875.1 Coriobacteriia bacterium | reverse complement strand
TGCGAAAGCTGCTCTATACCGAGCCGGGGCTTGTGCTGGATCGAGTCGAACACCTCCCCGGTGCAGCGAAGCGCAGGTACTACAGAAAAGCCTGAGTTCACCGCCCCTACGGTAGACCATTAACGGTGATGGGTCTGGGAACAGCCGTAGGGGCACCCCGTTTTCAAGGAGAGAGGAATGGATGCTTGCAAAGAGTTCAAACTGATTGTTGCAGGTGGAAGGGACTTCACAGATTCTGACGCCATGAACAGGTACATCGGCAGTATCGTGATGCACGCGACAATTGCAGGGCGCCAGGTAAGTATCGTTTCTGGGATGGCGCATGGGGCAGACGCGCTTGGCGCCGCTTTCGCTCGTGACCAAGATATTGCCCTCTACGAATTCCCAGCCGACTGGAACCAGTACGGTAAGGGGGCTGGGTTCATCCGGAACCGAGAGATGGCCCAGTTCGCCGATGGGTTGCTGGCCTTCTGGGACGGTAAGTCCCGCGGGACCAAGCACATGATAGAGACGATGCAGGATATGGGGAAGCTCACTCACATCGTTTACTACAAGACTCACCCGGTCCGTAACGACGCCGGCAACATTATCGATACACGTGTGGAGACCATCGCCGGCCCCAAAGGAGAGAGGAATGTCTGAAAAAGCAATTGTGCTGTACCACGCGAACTGTTCCGATGGTTTTGGCGCAGCGTTCGCCGCATGGCTGAAGCTCGGAGACACCGCTGAGTACATCCCTGCGAACTACGGCGACATCAACACCCCGCAATCCGTTGCGGAGTTCTTCGACTGCTCGATCGCTGAGCGAACCGTTTACATCCTTGACTTCAGCTTCCCGCGGCAGGTGATGGACTGGTTGTTCGCACATGCCGGACGTGTAGTGTGGGCCGACCATCACCGCTCCGCCTTCGAGATGTGGTGTGAGGACGGCGAACTAAATCGCTGCGAACAGTCCAACGGGCGAGATTACGTTCTTCTCGACAACAACAAATCCGGCGCCCTGCTCGCATGGGAATACTTCCACCCCCACGTCGAAGCACCACGAGCGATCAAGCACATCGACGACCGCGACCGCTGGCAGTTCAAGATGGGTGGTACGAAGGAATTTAGCGCCGCGTTGTTCTCGTACCAGCCGTGGACGTTCGAGCAGTGGGTCGGGTTAGGCTGTGGTGACCGCGACGGCGCGTTCGGGCTCTATGCTGAAGGAGAAGGCATCCTTCGAGCCCACAACAGCAACGTGCAGGCGACGCTGCCCCTGGCGAGGAAGTGTAGGATCGTCCCTGGGGTGATTCGGTCAATCGACAGTTACTCTCCTCCCTGGACATGGCGTAACGACGCAGTACACGGCGACACCTGCGAAGCAATCGGCCTCGCCGTCAACTGTCCTGCGCACCTCTCATCAGATGTCGGCCACGAACTCGCTAACAAGTCTGGCACCTTCGGGCTGTGCTGGAGCCTCGATGCTGAAAACGTCGTGCGCTGCTCGCTGCGGAGCAACGGTGACTACGACGTGAGTGCGATCGCCAAGCAGTACGGTGGTGGGGGCCACAAGAACGCAGCGGGGTTCTCGACAAACATTGGTACCCTCATGGGTTGGCTGAAGTGAACTGGCGCGAATACTTCATGGGCCTGGCCGAGTTCGTCGCCAGAAAGAGCAAAGACCCCTCGACGCAGGTAGGAGCCATCGCTGTCGGCCCGGACAACGAGCTACGTGAGGCGGGGT
>JBFHJN010000182.1:0-1736 GCA_041595875.1 Coriobacteriia bacterium | reverse complement strand
ATCCGGGGTGTATGACCTTGAAGTCGAGGACGCCCTGGGAAAAACCTACACGTTGCTGTACGGCGAAGTCGCCGTGACGCGCGAAGTCACCACAACTGCATAAAGGAAACACGAAATGGCATCCGCGAACTTCGGAAAATTTGCCCTGGGCCTCGCCGGCGGCAACCACGTCATCGCTACGGACACGCACAAGGCTGTGCTGGTCACGGTGCTGCCGGACGAGACGGCGCTGGATACGTGGCAGTTCCGCTCCAGTGTGACGAACGAGCACGCTGCGACCGGTGGGTACACCACGGGTGGTTTCAATGTCACGGTCGACTCGGTTGTCGAGGACACGGCGAATAACCGGATCACGGTTACGTACTCCGCGGCTAACCCGACGTACACCGGCGTTACGCTGGCTGGGGTGGTGGGCTGTGTCATTTACAAGGTCGTCGGCACCGCGGGTACTGACCGCGTGATGCACCTCGTCGATTTCGCGGGCACGAAGGGTGTGACGGCAGGTAACTTCACGGTTACGTTCTCGACGCCGTTCTACATCAACCGCTGATAGCGCCTCCTCGTGGTTCAGATAGTAGCTTCGCCGTGCAGGTTGTGCGGGAGCGGTGCAAAAATATACCACGAGGTGTCTGGGCCAGAGCGAGTGGTATACTGCATGTGTCGAGAACACCGCTGTGGTGTGCGGGGACCGGAGATCCGGTTCATAACCGGTGAGGTGTTGCCTGACGACGCTGACTTTTTAGCGACAGCCGGGTGGAACCGATTGATGCACAGGGGATGACATGCGCCAAGTAGCAGTAGCCTTCTACATCCCGCACTCGTGGCGAACGCTCCAGGGAATCACTGGGCACGCCATCGCGTGGTGGACGGCGGATGTGGAGCGGCGCTTCAGCCACTGCGAGGTCGTGGTTCCTGGCCCTGAGACGGGACAGCGTGTGTGCCTGTCATCCTCAGCAATGGACGGCGGGTGGCGGGCGAAGCCCGTCGGCAAGGGAGAAGGCGAGATCGACCTTGCGCAAGACCATTGGGTCATCGTTCCGCAACCCCACGTCTCTCCCGTCCAGGTTTGGAGCGTGTTCCACAGCCACGAGGGCATGCCTTACGGGTATGTGGACATCGTGACGAAACAGGTGCTCAACATCCCGTGGGGCGACGCTCGGGGCGACTTCTGCAGCGTGGCCGTGGCGAAGATGCTCGGCAAAAAGTGGCCTCGCTTGAACGGGGTTTCACCGAATGCGATGTATGAACTGCTGGCGCTCGAACGCTGAGCAATAAACGAGGACATGAACATGAAATACCTGATTGCTGTATTGATGACGCTGGTTTCGCTGTCGGCATCTGCCGAACTCACCGCCGCGCAGCGCGCAACGCTTAAGGCAGACGTGCAGGCTGACCCGGTTCTCGGTGCGCTTGAGCCGTCGTCAGACGCGATCAACCAGATCATCGCGGCCTATGCGCTGGAAGGCTCGCCTGTTTGCGTCGTTTGGCGAACGTCTGTTCCGGCGTCCGATTACCGCGAGGCTATCGTCTGGATCGAGGTCGATGGCCTCAACGCCGGCGACGCACGGACTTTCGAGTGGCTGACCGAGGGCCTTCGGGCGCCGATTGACGCCAGCAAGGCGAACGTGCGGCAGGGCATCGCGGATGCGTGGGCGGCGAACACCAGCACACGCGCGAACCTTCTCGCTGTCGCCAAGCGCAACGCGAACAGACTTGAGAAGCTCTTCGCGTCAGGT
>JBFHJN010000181.1:0-1772 GCA_041595875.1 Coriobacteriia bacterium | reverse complement strand
TTTGCCTGTGAAGTCGCCAAGTAAACCATCCAGTGTGAGCATACGGTCCTTGCGCACATCCTCGGGCAGATCCCGTAAGGTGTCAGCGTACTTGCCCCGGAATGCCTCGATAGCGGCGTCGTCTGCCCCTACCCCGGCCTTGGCCAGTGCCGCCCTACCTGCCATGTTGCGGGTGTAGTTCTCCGCCAGTCTACTGAGATCCATGTCAATGAAATCGGTCATACGCAGTACGCTACCATCCGGCAAGGACATCACCGCCGACATATCCAATGGCAGCCGGTGCTTACCGTACTTCACTGTACCCCGCTCCTTCAGGTTCTGCTCGATACGGCCCATAATGCTATTCAGGCGGGCCTCGCTGATACCTTTGGATTCCTTCAGGATCTCACGTAACATCTCTGTGTCGGTCTTCCCTAACGTACCAAAGAACTCAATGCCTTGGTTGCGCATATGCGCCTTCGCCCGGTCGTGAATACTACGGGCAATGAGGTCAGCTACTTCCTCGTCAACATCTGGCATACCATTACGCACAGCCAGTGCGATAAGACTGCGAACGTTCTTGGCGTCGTGCTTCATGATTGCAGCGGGATTCCACGATCTGTGGAAGTACCCGGGACGTGGGGTGAACTCATCAAATCCAGTTACCCCGGCATCGCGGGCTATCTCACCTACGCGATTCATCAGTACCTCATACTTGTCCGCCAGTTCGCTGATACGCGGATCTGTGCGAGGTGCTAGTCTGTCGTTGCCGTAGCGTCTGAAGTACTCATCCCGTAGCAAAATCTCCTCGGCCACCCGCCGCTCTATTTCCTCCCGGGCGGTGGTTGTCGCGCCGCCTAAGTCTACCCGGCGCTGTAGGAACCCGTACCCATCCTGTTGTAGGGCCGCCTCCAGTGCATCTTGGTAATCCTTGGCCTTACCATCCAGCTCGTTTGCATAGACACGCAGGTACGACGGTGCGTTGTCGTTGCTGAAGTACTTGGTTCGGCGTACAGGGTCGTCCCCCAGTTTACGCATAAGCTCATCGCGGCCCTCCTTGACCACGGTCTTCTCAACTCCGTCTACTACCTCAACCACTGTCTCCGAGTTAGCCCCGGGACGGTCCGGCATTACTAGCCTGTCGAACTCGGTGGTGAACTCGTTTATGGCGCCGCCCCTAGAGCCGCCCGGCGTGGCCGCTGTAGTTGCCCGCCCGTACCAGTTGCCCTCGCCTTTGGCGATCCTGTTTGCAGCTTCCCCTCCAAACAAGGAGAAGGCGCCTGCCCCCAGCGCGGCATTCAGCACGTAGTCTGTGGCGGATACATCCTTACCCGAAGCATCTGCCAAAGCCATAGGCGCACTTGTGCCGGCGGCACCGGTTAGGCCGGATGCGAAGCGGCCCATCTTGTAGGCCTTAGTGGTCCCGAAGGTGGCTATGTCCGCCAACAGCTGGGTGGGGTCTAGCATCCCACCAGCAAAGGCGAGTACCCCGTGGTCTGCCACCACTCGTTGTGTACTCTGCGCACGTGCCGCCTCACTGGCTAAGAAGTTCAACTCGGCGGCGGAGCGGGCCCCGGCTAACGTAGTAAGCACCTCATCAGTACTCTCTACACCGTACTCTGCTAGGGCCCGATCCACTACAGCTGAGTTCACAGTGAAGTTCGGATCTACATCATCGAACGTACTATCCAACTCTGCCGCCAGCTTCCGCGCAATGTGTGCTGTCATGCTGTCATCCACGACAGCACCTATCGCCTCACCTAGGGTGCGCTCCTCGCGCTCCACAATGCCCT
>JBFHJN010000180.1:0-1776 GCA_041595875.1 Coriobacteriia bacterium | reverse complement strand
GCCTTAAACGCCTCTGCTTCCGCGTGTCGGCCAGCCTCGATGGCCTGGGTCGCCAGCCGCACGAGGGACTCGTATCCGCACCTTGCTTTGGACATGTCATCTCTCCTCGACAAAATCCCCGTTCTCGTTAAGGGAGTACCAAGTATCGGGCTTGATACTGTTGTCTCCCACTTTGCTCGCCCGGATGTGGATCAGGGCGCCTGCCTCATTTCGATAGCACAACACAATAGCGCTTCCTGCGCTGGCTCGGGCACGTCCTTGAAGGCCCAAGGAGGCTGCAACAGCGGATGTACCAGAAACTTCAGCGGCCGACTTGTGCCCGGTGTTCGTCGCGGCCGACCGGTACCCGGTGCTCGTCGCGGCCGAGCAGTCCCCGGTGCTCGTCGCGGCGCTTTCTTTGCTGGCGCCCTCCAGTATCTTTGCTACTGCGTCCGAGACCAGACTGTGAAGGCTGATTTCTTCCTCAACACGCAGGCAGGCGACAGCGAGTTTGCTGTCGTCGCCGTGAGTCGCCGTGGCTCCGGATACCAACACTCTGGCGTACCGACTCGTCCCCGGTGGGTAGTATGAGAAGATATCCAGCGGGTCCGTACAAACATGGAAGCCCGACGCGCACGCCCTGACTTCGCCTTCATGGGTGTATGTCTTACCTACCTCAAACTGGTAACCTCGGCACTGTAGGGCCTTGTCGAAGCCTTTGTATGCACTAATCGTCATTTCGTCATCTCCTTGGTTTTGCGGTACAGCACCAACAGGGCTACTGCCGTGCCGACGAGCACCAGCGTCCCCGGCTCCGGTGTGGTGTTCGTGATGAGAGGTGCGCGTTTTTCAGCCATGCAGTCCTTGACGCTCCAGTCGGTGCATGGCGGGGTGTCGCTGTGAGGCTTGTACGGCTCCTGTGGCCGGCTCGCGGCCGGTGGGGTAGGGGTGAGGTACGTGTCGAGCTTCGGGCCGGAGGCAAGCCACGCCAGGGTGGCTGGGATAGCCACGAGCACGCCGAACACTGCACCAAGGGTGAAATAGCCTGCGCGGGTTGTGATCTGACGGGGGGTCATGACTAGTCTCCTTCGCCATCTGCTGGCAGATAGATGGGCGCGTTCAGGACGGCTTCGAGGTCTACGAGTTTGTGTACCAAGTCTTGGAGATTGTCGAAGGTCCCTACGTGTGACGTAAGGCCCCGCTCTCCGACGAACACAGATATGCCGTTTGCCAAAGGAAGTGAAGTCGGCCCGTCGTCGTAGTCGTCGTCGACATACGTGGGCACTACCTCAATACGTATTAAGGTTTCTGCGACACCTGGCCGTGCTGCACAACGAGCGTTGACTACTGTGTGGGCAATACGCATGGTCTCTGTGTCTTTCGGCAGATCGTTTGCCACCGTTGCCGCCTGTCCGACGAGTTTCCCGTAGTGCTCACATCCTTCGACCAACCACTCCGTCCTAGGTACACCGTTCGCTGCCGTAGACATTAGCCGGAGCTTCTCGATGTCCTCCGCTTGCTCGCACAGCCAATAAACAAGCTCGCCCTCACCGCCGATATCTTCCAAGAGGCTCTCGGGTGGCGTGTACTCTGCGAAGAAACCCCGCGTTACGTACACAGCGGCTTGAGCAAGGTCGTGGGGGTTAACGGTGATGTTCACAGTTCTTCTCCTGTATCTGGGTCGTACATCGGCTCGACTTCGGGGTACCCGTACTCGTCGGTGGTATCCGTGCCGTGCAGCAACTGCCACACACCGGCCGCGAACGCCTCAGGGTCTTCGCACGCTGCGTCGACCAT
>JBFHJN010000179.1:0-1835 GCA_041595875.1 Coriobacteriia bacterium | reverse complement strand
TATATCATCCGTCCACTGCCGGGAAGGCGATCATCGTCATCTACGGCAGGGACTCGTACCTGGACTACGTCTACAAAGACATACCTCCGGTAGGACTGCTCGACGACTGGATTGCGCCGTTCCCAAATATTCCGAACACCATGAGCTACGCGACGGCCACGCGGATTCCAGTCCAATCTGGAACCACGGTCTCACTAGGCACCATCAAGCTGACTCCAAAGCCGGCTACGCCCGCTGGTCAGTATGGGGCCATAAAGGGTCGAGTAACCGAAGCGCTCTCGGGCAAGGCGATGTCTGCCAGTGTGAGCGCGTATCGCAGTGAAGGCTCTGGCGACTGGTATCTGAAGAAGACCGTAGAGACGGCCAGTGATGGCACCTATAGACTGGAGGGAAGCGCCAGTGCCCCTCTGACCGGCGAGATACGCGTGGTGTTCAGGCCTCACGTGAGCGGTGCACCGAATCGCTGCTACGCGGATGCGGATTCAGAATGGAGCGGGCGTTCGCTGTTCATCGCTCCATATACGACGGTCTGCGGCGTGGACCAGCCCATTCCAGTTGCGGGTCGTCTGACTGGTGATGTCATTGCAGTTGAGACGAAGAGCCCTGTTTACGATGCGTCTGTCAACGCGTACTTCTGGAACGCCTCTATTGCCGATTGGGACAGCAACACTGCCGATGACACGGATAAGTCGGGACGTTTCACTCTCCCGAGCTTCTACGGGATGCCTGCCAACACCTATCGTGTAGGTGTCTTCGATCGATCAGGTGCGTACCCTGAAATGTACTTCGGACAGGCTACATCTCTGAGTAAAGGCACTGATGTTGTCCTGGCCGCAGGAGGATACGTAGACGGGCTAGATGTCTATATGTCTAATCACTCAGCGGTGGCCGGTCGTGTTGTCAATGACTTCGGCGCGGCTCTTCCTGATGTTCTAGTGGAGACACATCGACTTGAGAGTGACGGCTCGTGGAAGCGAGTGGGCTCGGACTACACAGATAGTGTGGGACGTTACTCCGTGATCTGCCCGGGCGCAGGTACGTATACAACGCGCTACGTTGATCAGGCGGGAACGTCAGTCACAGACGATGACCTTATGTTCTTTCTCGGAGGCTCTGTTGACACAGCGGGCGCAACGCGTCTTGCCGTGAAGACATCTCGCGCTGTGGCTGTTCCTCCGGTGACCATGACGCCGAGCGATGCTGCGCGTGCGAGCCGCGTGTGGGGGACAGATCGTTACGCTACCGCGATCGCTGCGTCTTACGAGGCGTTCCCGGCTGGCGAGACGACCACCGTCGTGTTGGCTACGGGCGGCAACTTCCCGGATGCACTCAGTGCCTCCGGCCTTGCGGGTGCTGTGAATGGCCCGCTGCTCCTCACTCGCACGGACTCACTCTACCGGGGGCTTCTCCCGGAGTTCGATCGCCTGGGTGTCGAGAAGGTCTATCTGCTTGGCGGAACGGCAGCAATCTCGTCCGCCCAAGAAGTACTCATTCGTGCGCTCGGCTACGAGGTGGAGCGAATCGCGGGCGCGGACCGGTATGCCACTTCCGCGGCAGTGGCTCGTGAGGTGGACGAGTTGATCGGCGTGGATGCTCAAACCCCTGTATTCGTGACCCAGGGTGACGCGTATCCGGACGCTCTGGCGGTCGCGCCTGCGGCTTGTGCGGGACAGGGTCTAGTGCTGCTCGTGGCACCCACTGGTACGCCTGCATCCGTTGCAAAGACCGTGACCGCTCTGGGTCTTGAGACCGGTTACGCAGTGGGGGGATCAAGCGTTCTGCCGTCGTCGTCATTCGCAGGACTCATCAAAGCTGGGTTGGACATTGAGCGGATT
>JBFHJN010000178.1:0-1837 GCA_041595875.1 Coriobacteriia bacterium | reverse complement strand
TACTTCTTACGAAGCGTAGCGCAGCGGCTCAGCGGCATACGACAGCGTGATCTGGCTCATCAGCGCCTCGTTCTGCGCCATGGTCGGCACCTTCAGGAGCGACCAGTAGGCGTTCGCAACCAGCTTCGAGCTGTTCGGGAATTCCATCAGGAGGCCGTACGGAGTGCGGGCGTCGTCAGCCAGCGTGACGTCGGCGTACCACGGCAGGGTCGGGTCGTCGAACACGTCGATGGTCATGTTGATTGCGCCACGAATCGTCGGGGCCTGGCGGGCAACCACGTCGGTGATCGCGGTGATGTCCGCGAACTGCTGCTCGCCACCGGAGGCCGACAGCGACTTGACCTGCGTGATCTGAGTCCAGGCGGTGATTTTGCGCACGGAGCCGACGCCGGCGCCAGCGGGGTACTTGACCGTGCTGGTGGTGTCAACGCCTTCGAGGAGGAGGGACGTCGCGCTCGAGCCCACGCCAGCGCGAACAACACGCTTGTCGAGGAGGCCCCAGCCAGACGTCACTTCGACGTAGTCACCGGCGACGATGGTCGAACCGGAGACGGTCAGGTCGCAGACCGAGGCGTTGGATGCGGCAGAAAAAGACAGGGACGCTGCGTAGGTCTTGGCGACGCTAAGCACGGTGCCCGTGGTGAGGGTGATGGCCATCTTGTAATTCTCCTGATCAGGGGTGGTGTCGGCGGTCGACAGACGGGCACAGCTATAGCCCGTTACTTCCCGATCCTACAGAATAAACAAAACTTATGCAACGATAAGTTGCTTCTATTTGCAGCCTAAGGCCTCACCCGACAAGGGATTCAAACTGAAACGGAGCGTGCAACTCAGCGCTAACCCAGCCACTTCGGGCTTCTCTTCGACCCGGGCGTGGAGTCAGAAACGTATAGTTGGCACTGCGCTGAAATTTGACAACATTCGTGAGGTACTCGAACAGGTCAAGGGTCGCCCTGTCCCCTGTCCCCTCCTTCGAGAAAACGGAGAAGTAGACCATCCCATATGTGCGGTGCTCAGGGTCGTTGTTGATCGTGAGCTGGCGAGCATCGGTGAACTCGACCTCGACCCGGAGGAACAGGCTGCCCACGGTGTCCAGATCCACCACTTTGGTGTTCGCCCAGAACACAGGCAAGGTGGGTCGGTCGGTTTGCAGTGCAGTGTGGATGAGCGTAACGACCACGTCCCGGGCCTCAACAAACGTGGTCATACCATGTGCCCCTTGGTGATCGACGAATACCCAGTCGACAGGTGGTCGAAAGTCTTTCCCGCGACCCTGTCCTTGCCCGTGTTAACCTCTCGAAACTTGACCTTGCCGCTCTCTATCAGCCAGGCGTAGGGTTCATCGTGCTCTGCCGCGTTGGTCAAGTAGGCCGTCTGGCCGAGCTGAAAGCCCTCCATGTTGAACTTCCCCGGGGACAGCCCAGCGGAACTCGACAGGGGGCCTGCCTCCAGGCTCTCGTACCCCTTCGGCGTCCCGACAAAGGTGACGTCAGGTTTCCCGTAGGACACATTCCAGTTGGAAGCGAAGTCACCGGTGTACACAGGGGACTGCTGCAGAGCGTAGGTCTGGGCATCGAACATCATCTTCTTCACCGCGCGCTCGAGCCCGGACTTCACTCCAGCGAGCCAAGCGGCTGTAGCCGCGTCGAATACCGGCTTACCCTTCAGCGTCAGCATGCCTACGCCCTCCGAACGTGCAGCGACCGGTACCCGGTCAGGCTCACGACGGAGAGTACGCGCCAGTCGCCGTCGGGCAACGTGACCACGTCACTGGGGTTGGGTGTCACCGACAACGGCACGAACACCTGCATGTCCCCGGTCTCGTACTTGGTCGAGC
>JBFHJN010000177.1:0-1888 GCA_041595875.1 Coriobacteriia bacterium | reverse complement strand
GAATTAGACCGAAGAACACTGGCTGCGATGGATCGGCTAACCAAGGAGAAGTGAAATGACGAAGACTGAAATCCTCAACGACCGTTCCGCGTTCCAACGGGTATGCGACGCATACGTCCGGCGCAACGTTCTCTACTGCGTCAGTACACTGATCTGCAAAGTACGTGAGATCGCCGAGAGCGACGATGACTACGACACGTACCTCAACCTGACTAGCGGCAAGCCCGACTACGAGGAGGCGGCGCGTGCGTTCATCATGGACGACGCCGACCTTGATGACTTGGAGAACATCGCCGACCAGAACGGCTGGTGGCCGAACGTGCTGACAGACCTCGGTGTGCCCGAAACCGTGGACGTGGACGAGTGGTTCAAGGCAAACCGTGATGTCGAAGGGCGGGTACGGCAGGCAGTCTGGGACATTACCGATGACTCCGATGGTACCAAGTGGGTCTGCGAGACGTTCAACCTCGACCCCGAGTACCAGGAAATCTTCGAGCACTACATCGTCGACCGCTACTTCGGCGCCCGCCTCAAGGAGCGCGGCGAGATCGTCGAGGACTACCTGGGCATGTTGATCTGGGGCCGCACGACGACCGGGCAGGCGATCTCGATGGACGGTGTGATCGAGGAGATGGTCCGGGGTCTGGACGAAGACCACTGGGTGTGGAAGGAGGTTTGATATGCTCGGAGAAATCGACACGTATTGGGTCGTCATGTGCAAGGACGATCGGCCGCTCTATGCAGTTGCTGGGCCGTTCGGGCTGTGGGAAGAGGCGTCGGACAGCATGGACTCCATGGAAGATCCCGGAGGCCGGTGCTATCTGCGGGTGCTGAAGTCAGCAATCTTGGTGGTGGACGGCTAATGCAGATTACTGGCGCCAACCTGCAACGCGTCCTCGACGCCCTCGATCTTGCGGACGCGGAGTTGCAAAACCAGATCGGTATGTGGACGGATGAGTACAAGGATGTCGGCTACCTTGAGGATCTGGAAGCAGAACGAGAAGACTTTGCCAAACTGAGGGCGCGTGTTGCGCGAGCCATTGAACGGGAGGACTTGAAATGAACGGAAGCCTTGTCACTGACACCGCTACGCCGGAGAACCGGGAGATCGGGCCGATCCGCAGACTGTGGGTCGCCTGCCTCTTGGGCGGCATACAAGAAGGGCTCGCTGCCAGGGCACGGCGGCTGAGCAAGGTCGGCCCGTCTGGTGTAGAAGTTCACCTGCTGCCGCAAAACGAGCGCTGGTTGATGGACGAATCCGCACGACACCGTGGGTCGTTCAACTGGATCTGCGACCACTTGGGCCTACCTGCAGATCACCTACGTTCACAGGCGTTGAAGAACATTCGCAGCATTTTGGGGAAGAAACGATGATCAGTATGTACGACCAGATCGTCCAGGCGAACACGAAAAGCACAGGTGGCGATGTCGCCCGAAAACGGGAGAACCAGCGACGGATGACCGTGCGTGGGCAGATCCTCGCCTTTCTACGAAAGCAGGAACGCCCGGTCCTTGCTACCGACGTTGCCGAAGGCATCGGTCGACCGATGAACTCCGTGTCCGGCGAACTGCGTCGCATGGTGCTGTATTCTGAAGTCGCTTGCACTGGTATAGACCACAGCCGCGGGCGAAAACTGGCATATACTGTCGTCGATAACGACACCGACACCATCGGCAAGAGACCGTTCAAGGCAGCGGCGAAGCCCCGAATGGCCGAGCGTGTGCTGCACCTCATGCAGGACGGTGTTGTACGTACAACAGGCGACGTCGCAAAAGCCCTCGACGCATCGAGCAAGACCGTCAACGACGCCTTGCGAAAGCTGCTCTATACCGAGCCGGGGCTTGTGCTGGATCGAGTCGAACACCTCCCCGGTGCAGCGAAGCGCAG
>JBFHJN010000176.1:0-2107 GCA_041595875.1 Coriobacteriia bacterium | reverse complement strand
GCTGCGTACGCTGGCGCGCGCGCTTCTCCTCCGCGGCCGCCGCTGCCTCAGCCTCGGCATCGAGACGCGCCTGCTCGAGCGTGCGACCGTCGATAGTGAGGCCCTTGCGTGCCGCCTTCTCGGTCTGACGCTCAAGGAGCGCCGCGGCCGCGGCGGAACCGGGAGTCGGGTTCTTGCGGATGACGTAGAACTGCTGGCCCATGGACCACATGTTCGAGACGGTCCAGTAGATCAGCACACCGATCGGGAAGTTGGGGCCGGAGATCACGAACACGAACGGCAGGATGTACATGAGCATCTTCTGCTGCTGTGCCATCGGGCCCTCGAGGGCCGACGGTGGCATGTTCTTCATCGTCAGCTGACGCTGGCTGAAGAACGAGGTCGCCACCATCGCAACGATGAGGACGGCCGAGATGATCTTCGGAGCCGTTTCAGATCCCGAGTTCAGGAAGGTCGACGAGAGCTGAGCGCCGAACAACGTCGCCTCGCTCGCCTCCTTGATCAGTGAGCTCGACAGGAGGCCAATAGGGCCACCGTCGCCATCCATGCGGTAGTTGAGCACACGGAACAACGCGAAGAACACGGGCGTCTGCATAAGCAGAGGCAGGCACGACGAGAACGGGTTCGTCTTGTGCTTGGAGTAGAGCTCCATCGTCTCTTTGGTCATGGCCTCGCGCGAGGCCTGATCCTTCTTGCCCTTGTACTTGTCCTGCACGGCTCGCAGCTCGGGAGCGATCATCTGCATCGCACGCTGTGCCTTGATCTGACGCACGAACACCGGGATCAGCAGCACGCGAATCGCGATGGTGAGTCCCACGATCGACAGAGCCCAGGTCAGGCCCGATGCCGGGTCAAAGCCGATGTAGCTCAGGCCCTGGTGCACCAGCACCATAATGTTGGCCACTACCCACTCGAGGGGTATCAGCAAGTCCAACAAGCTATCCACGAATATTCCTTACGCCGTTACGGATGAAGTCTGATGGGTATGGAACAGGCGCTCGCCTTTGGCGGGGACTTCGTCCACTCCGCCAGTGCTCCACGGGTTGCACCGAAGAACACGCCAGGTCGCCAATGCGGTCCCCTTGAACGCGCCGTGGACGCGCACGGCCTCAAGCCCATAGCTGGAGCACGAAGGGTAGTACTTGCACGACGGGCCAGTCAGGGGAGAGATCACCAGTTGATAGAGCTTGATAAGCCCCATCAAGGCGTACTGGGGTGCCCTGAGCACCGCCCTCACTACGAGACCCGCACTCATCGACTGGCCCTGGTGGCGGCGCGACCGAGCGAGTTCAACACGTCGGAACGCAACTCCTGAAACGACGAGGTCGCCGCATCGGGAAGTGCACGCACGACGACATGCGAACCTGCGGGAAGGGTCGTCAAAGCATCGGCCATCACAGCGCGAAGACGACGCTTCACGAGGTTGCGAGCCACGGCGCCTCCCACCGCTCGAGAAACAGCGAAACCGGCCATGCTCGAAGCATCGCCGGTCTTCACCATGTAGACCACCGCATGACGACCGCCGGCCTTGGTGCCGCGACGCATCGTGACTCGAAAGTCCTCGCTACGTCGCAGGCGCGCGCCGGCTGGCAGCACTACGCCGACAGAGAGTCGCGGCCCCGTCGACGACGGGCCTTCAGGATGGCGCGTCCCGCACGGGTGCGGCTGCGCAGGCGGAAGCCGTGCGTCTTGGCACGCTTTCGGTTGTTCGGCTGGAAAGTCCGCTTGCTCACGGGAGTACTCCACGACGTTTTGGGGGATGGTTAAATCAGCGGACTCACGGTACGCGCTCCTGACGCCCCGGTCAAATCTCATGCGACCCGTTGGCCCTTAGGCCCAAACGGTATAGGCTCCCTCATCAATGCATCGTGCGGTGGAAAGACACGCCGCTAGCGTCAGATGACGGTGAGGTAACGGGGTATCAACCCCTGTGCACAATGCTGTGGAGAGGGAGCGGCTAGGTGACCACCGACGAACAGAATCGTACGATCGATGAGGTCTGGGCCGCCGCTGTCAGCAATCTCGTTTCCGACGGATCGACCACGGCGCAGCAGCGCTCGTTCTTACGCCTGATCAAGCCGCTTGCCGTGCTCGAGGACAACGTGTT
>JBFHJN010000175.1:0-2116 GCA_041595875.1 Coriobacteriia bacterium | reverse complement strand
TCCAAGCGCGATGTCGATAGGAGCGGCTATGCCCAGACGCCACCACAGTCCGGTGGACATACCCGCGGCCGGGTCCAGGCCCCTCTCGGCCAGGATGCCACGAGCGAGCTCTGCCGGATCGCCCAGGCGGATCACCGCCGCTGCCATGGCTTCCGGACCCTCCTCACCGGCTTCCATAAGCAGCGAGTGGATCTCCGCTATCGTCTCTTCGGTATCCTCGGCGCCTGCGGCCACAAGCTCTGCTCGCAGACGGGACAGGTACTCCTCGGCGATCTTCGACACTGAGCGCGTCATGCGCCCTCCTCCCTCAGGGTGTCCATGGCGTCGCCAATGCGCTGCCATTCGGTCCGTGCGCTGGTCAAGAACTCCACGCCGCCGGCCGTGATCTCATAGTACTTGCGCGGATTGCCCGGTGCGTCGGTCTCCCAGGTTGCCGCTACCAGGTCGTCTTTCTCCAACCGTTTGAGCACCGGATAGACCGTGCTCAAACCGGCGACCAGGTCACCGAGTTCGTCGAGGGCCTGCACGATCCCATAGCCGTGCAGCCGTCCGCGACTCTGCAAAAGCTCCAGGACGAACAACTCAACGATGCCTTTTCGTGTCTGTGCGAGCCAGGCTGTCAGCGGATCCACTCGGCTTCGCTCCCATCGATGGATGTCGAGTGCGGAAATCTACGATATCTGAGCCAGCCGAGTCCGGCACCTACGACAGCCGCCAGCCCCAGGGCCGAAGGCCCCACCCACTCCGGCTCCAGGGATAGAGACATAGCGGAACTCCACAGTGCGGTAAAGCCGCTGGCGAACAAGAAAGCGTTTCTAAGCCACCCCTGCCGCTGGCTGGTGAACAGGCCGGCCGCCATGAACAGCAGTGCACACGCTATGCCCGCAACGGCCTGGGAGAAGAGCCCCTGCGGCCCCACCGGCTCATACGGCGACAGAAGGTCCCCCTCCATGACCAGACGGAAGAGCACCGAACCGGTGAATGAAGCCATGATCCCGCCCAGCACCGCACCGAACAACATGTCCGTTCCCGACCCGTTCCTCGTCTCCGACATGTCGATCTCCTCACCACTGACGTGCGCCATGAACGCACGCATACGAATGCGTCGGACCTACGCCAACAGCTCCCGCATGGCCGCCCGCCAGACAGCCGGAACCCGCTTCTGGAGCTGTTCCGGGGAGCCGATGCTGTCACCGATCATCCGCGTCACGAACGGCTTTGCCACATCCATGATGTCGATGTCCGGATACAGCCGTCGTGCCACGCCTTCCACGGTGGCAAGCGACTTGACGAGCAGCCCGTAGCCGCCGGGTATGGTGATCCCGTTGCGACGGAGCAAGCCGAGGAAACCGAACCCGAAGTGGCGGAAGTCCGTGCTGCCGCCCGCCATGGTCTTGTCCAGAAGCTCCCCAAGCTCTGCGCGCACCTTCTCGACCTTCTGCGGGGGGACGACGACACCGAGCTTCTCGGAGTAACGGAGCGCGCGATCAGCATCGCGGTAGACGAAACCCGCAAGGACCTGCGCGATGTATCCCCTCTCGGCATCCGTGAGGTGCCCCACGATCCCGAAGTCCAGATAGGCGATGCGATTGTCCGGCGTCACGAAGAGGTTGGACGGGTGCAGATCTGCGTGATAGCGACCGTACAGCATCACCTGGCGCATGAACGCCGTAGCGCCGTGGACGGCGAGCCCGTGCGCGTCCACTCCGGCCAGCTCCGCTTCGTTCAGTTCCGAGAGCCGCCAACCGTAGATGCGCTCCATGGTGAGGACCCGACGTGCGGCATGCGTCCACACGATGCGCGGAACGGTGATCTTCGGGTCGGGACGGAAGTCGAAGGCGAACCTGTCGGCGATGCGCCCCTCGACCCGGAGATCGAGTTCACGCTCCAGGGAATCAGCGAACTCCTTGAGCGTCGAATCCACATCGACGCCGCGCAGCATCCATCGGACGACCCTGCGCGTGGCGAGACGTCTGGCCTCGGCGACATCCGCACGCAAAGCGTCAGCGGCACCCGGGCGGATGACCTTCACTACCACTTCGGCGCCCGCGGGAAGCTCCTCGCCCCACACAG
Source organism: Coriobacteriia bacterium (assembly GCA_041595875.1). GTDB lineage: Bacteria > Actinomycetota > Coriobacteriia > Anaerosomatales > Anaerosomataceae > UBA2279. The sequence goes on along the minus strand of JBFHJN010000175.1, from coordinate 43 downwards.
GCCGATACGGTCTGGCAAGCACTGCGGCATGCACCTGCGCCAC
>JBFHJN010000174.1:0-2202 GCA_041595875.1 Coriobacteriia bacterium | reverse complement strand
CCCCGCCGAAGCGGGGCCTAATCCCAAGGAGAGGGAGGAGACAGGTGGAGGAGAGAGCCACCTGACGACATACTACCAGCAGTGCTACGGCGCTGCAAACCTCCCTTCCGCCACGAAGGGCCGCGTCGCGCGGTCACTCTTTACCCCTGCTTCATCGCGTTCCTGCGCTAGTTTGCGTCGTGCAGCAATTGCACGAACCTTCGAGCTAACATCGATCCGCACACCCTTCTCCGGGTGTCGGGTGTTGAACTCTGCAATGTCAGCATCGATCCCCGCCGTATCCTCCCCCCGGATACGCGCCTGCGCAAACTTCCGAAGCAGCCTCGACCGCACGTCCTGTGCGGCGCGTTTCGCCCCCTCAACAGCCTGGTTCGCAGCATAGTACTCGGCCTCACGCATTGGCTGGAAGCCCATCGACCGCAGCGTGATGTCCCACACACTGAACTTCTCGGCAGGGACGACAACCTCACCGTTGACGTTCGTCAGACCATCGTCAGTGTAGCGCCACCCCCGCAGAAGGTTCTGCGCCGCCTTGATCGGAACGATCTTCTCGCCCGCTTTGCGGTACTGCCCATCCGCAAGGTACGACATACCGTCGTAGATGGACGCCACCGTCGCCATCGATGCACCGGCAGATGCTACAAGGACATTACCCACCTGCTCAGTACCAGTCCTGCCTTGGCGCAGGAAGGGCAGCGGCGAACCGATGTCCCCGAGGCCAACACGCTTCGACAAGTCGAGATCCAGGAGCGTCGGCAGGCCCTTCGCCAGTACGGCGGCGGTGTCGGCACCGAGCATGTCGGTGAGGAAGTTGCGGAACTCCACCTCGGTGTCGAACGGCTCGTCCGCATCACCACCTGCTCCACCGACAAGCCCCACTACGAACCCTACCGTGCCAGCGAACGGCAGGCCGAGTGCGCCAGCCATGATACCGGTGGTCCCGAACAGCCCTGCCAGGGTGCGTCGAGCGATGCGCTTCTCTTCCGCGGTGGCGCCAGATGTAGCGAAGGCGTCGTAGGCGTTTTTCGCGACGAGATACACCATGCCCTGCTGGTACTTACGGAACTGCATCATCAGCCGAGCCAGCGCTTTTGAGCCAAGGACGGACTGCATGTGCCGCGCAGAGTTGAGACCCGAGTAGTTCAACTGGGTCTCGGACAACGCCTTCGCCGCATAGTCCACCGCCTGCTCGTGGGTCATGTTGTTCGCTCGCCCGAGGCGATACGTCGCAAGCCCAGTCACGGCACGGTTCATCGTCTCCGACACCCGTACAGGCAGGTTGGCGATCTTGATGGCCGTGTCGAGCTTCGTGCTACGCATCTCTGCGACAGCGGTAAGGTCGTGCTCCATCGTGATGTCGAGGAGGTTACGGTCCAGCAGATCGCGGAACAGCTTGTCCTCGTTCGTCCCTTCGGGGAACTTACTCGTCCAGTCGAACTCTGCGCGCCAGCCGTCCTTCCAGCCCTTGCCTTCGTACGTGGCCTTGACCAGTTGTGCAGTGTCGGTGAACGCCGACGCAAGCGCCTGAGAGGCGTTCGCAAACCCGTGCCGCGCACCCAGCCACGGTGCGGTGATCATCGGCACCTGGGTGAGGTTGGTCAGGATGAACGCGGGCGACATCCCGAGGTGCGAGAAGTAGCTGGCCTGCATCACACGATCGACGATGGGGTGGTGCTCTGCCTCCATCGCCAGCACAGTACGCTTCGCCAGTTCGTTCGACAGCATCCGCTGGGTTTCCCCGAGACGCCCGTCTTTTCGGACATCGACCATCGCCGACGACAGATCGTTCGCGTACTTCAGGCGGGAGATGTGGTGCGCCCCGGAGATCGACGACGCGGCAAACACCCGGCGCATGTCCGTGTCCTCGCCATGTACCCCCTCGCGTTTCATCTGCCGCTTGAGCGCACTGTGGTCCGGCAGCATGTCGAAGTACATCTGCGCCATCATTTCCTTGACCTGGGTGCGCACACCTACCGGCAGATCGGCGGCGATGTACGCCTCGACTTTTGCAAGGTCGGGGATGGTCGCCACTTCGCGGCCGATGTGCTCCTCGGCACGGTTACTCCGTGCAACCCCCAGCGTGCTGCGCAGTTCCCGCTCAGACAAGCGAGCCTCGCGGCGCGAGCGGTGCCCACGAGCGATGTAGTGCGCCTCGTCGGTACGCATTTTGTCGATCTGCTTGAGTTCTGCAGCGGTCGCGGT
>JBFHJN010000173.1:0-2240 GCA_041595875.1 Coriobacteriia bacterium | reverse complement strand
GTCGATCTTGCCGGTGAGGAGTTCAATCATCTCCTCGATCGTCGGACGGGCAATGGCAGAAGCGGGTCCGATGAGCTCGCCTACGGTGCCGTTGACCGAAACAATCTCGATCCAGTAGAAATACTGGATGCTGTTTTCTGCACTGACCCGATCGAAGAAGTAATTCCCATCAACTACGGCACGTCGCGCTGCCGTATTGAAATCTGCAGACAAACCACGATAGACAATCGTGTGAGCAACTGCGTGAGAATTGATCGAAGGGAAAGTCCAGGAGACTTCGATACCACCGAATGCCGGTGTAGCAGTCAGGATTGAATTGTTGTCGGGATCACCTGGTAAAGGCCCTACCCAGCCACCAGTTCCGCACACCACAGGAGGCATTAGATTCGCTCCGCGAATTTCTTCGAAATAAAGACGAAGTTTACAGTCAATCCAGTTAACCCGACTACTAATCAACTAGATGGAAGCTGACATGAGCCATAAAAAGGAACCCTGGAAAGTTGATCCTATCGATTCTCTGCGGATTCTCAGTGCAACAGGCAGAGAAGTGGGACGGGTGAACAACTCAGCCGACGCAATTCGAATCATCCATTGCGTCAACGCTCTCAAGAGAGTACCCAACAACCTATTGGAATCTATCGAACCCATCCTCAGTGAGGACACCGACAAATGATGAGCATGTACCAGCAGTTGGACGCCATCTCAAGACAGGTTCAGGCAGCAGTAGAGCAGCGGAATCGACCTGTAGAGCCCATCCGGGACCGGATTCTGCAGCTCGTCAAACAAAGGCCCAATATCACGACGCCTGAGATGAGCGAACTCCTTGATCGAAGTCCCCGATCGTTGTCGAGCGACATCTCCAAGCTCCTGCGGGAGGGTTGGCTGATCGGTAAGAAGATGCCCAAGAGCCACTTCGTTGCCTACCGGATTGGCAAGGGGATTCCTCCCAAGGATTCCGGCAAGCCAACCTGTGAAAAGTGCATCATGGACATCATGGCTGATGGAAAGGTGTACACCACCACCATGTTGAAGAAGCGTATGAACCACTCGATTAACACAATTCGCCAGACAGCCTCTGCCATGGCTTTCAAACACAAGATCAAGCTGGTGAAAACCGAGGTCAGTAACGGCATCAAGACGCACTACTACCAGAAACTCTGAAAGCGTCTGGATTACGTAATCCCGTTAATCAATTTTTTGATCAAACGGTAATTGTGTACGAGTCCCTCAAACCGTACACTGTCTCCCCACAATTAAATGCGACACCTCTCCACAAGGGGGTCGCATTTTTTTGTCCACATTCACACAGCCTATAAGAAGCCATGGATAAAAAAGCACTCTCAGACATCACGGTTTTCAACAAGTACGCCAAGCACATCCCCGAACTGAAACGTCGGGAAAACTGGCTGGAACTGGCCAGGCGCAATCGGGACATGCACAAGGAAAAGTACCCGCACCTGCGTGACAGCATCGATCGCATCTACGACAACTTCGTGGACACCAAGCGAGTACTGCCCTCGATGCGCTCCCTCCAGTTCGGTGGCAAGCCGATCCTGATGAGCGAGAACCGCATCTTCAACTGCGCCTACGCACCGACCGAGATGACCAAGTTCTACTCCGAGCTCATGTTCCTGCTCCTGGGTGGAACGGGCATGGGCTACTCGGTACAGCGCCGCCACATCGAACAACTTCCCAAGATCAAGGCCCCCGAATCGGACCAGGAGTACAAATTCCAGATTCAGGATTCGATCATCGGCTGGGCTGATGCCATCAAGGTCGTTGCCAAAGCCTTCTTCAACGCGGGTTCCCTGCCGATTTTCGATTACCGGGACATCCGCGAAAAAGGCACCATGCTCATTACCTCTGGTGGCAAGGCCCCTGGTCCCGAGCCACTGCGTCAGTGCATCCAGAAGATCATTCCCGTCTTCCGTCAGGCCATCGGACGCAAGCTACGCCCCATCGAGTCCCATGACATCTCCTGCATGGTGGCCGATGCCGTGCTGGCAGGGGGTATTCGTCGTGCCGCGATGATCTGCCTGTTCGATCGTGACGACGAGGAAATGCTCGCAGCCAAGACAGCAGACATCCCGATCAGTGGCGTCATCGACACCAAGATCGAGAACGCTGCCGGAGATCGCCTGATCAGCTTCGTCACGCTCTACGGGATCCAGATGGAGGTCTACCTGGACACCTACCACAAGGACATGGCGCTCAAGGAGCGCAAGCTGCCCTGGTACAAG
>JBFHJN010000172.1:0-2272 GCA_041595875.1 Coriobacteriia bacterium | reverse complement strand
GGAAGAGGCCAACGCCTTCTGTGACGGCGTCGAGTTCGTGAACGACAGCCAGATCGTGAAGGTGTGGGTTGAACACTACGGGCACAAGTACATCGCGTGTGTCGAGGAAGAAGGCGAGGAGGAGGGCTAAACCATGCAGAAGATCGTCATCAATGCCTGCCACGGGGGCTTCGGCGTCAGCGAGGCAGGCATCAAGGAGTACCTGCGCCGCAAGGGCATCGTGACCTACCCGGAGACGTTGACGTACAGCACGGTATGGTGGCTGGTGCCCCCGGAGGAGCGAACCTTGTGGTCGAAGACGACCCCGAAGGAGCGCATGAGCCTTGGCTTCCGAGCGGACCCACACGACTCCGCCTACAAGACCGACCCCTCCCTGGTCTGGAACGGGGTGATCAAGAGGGGCGACCCTGTCCTCGTCGCCGTCGTGGAAGACATGGGGGACGCGGCCAGCGGCGAATACGCCGAATTGAAGGTGGTCGAGATCCCCGACGGGGTCGAGTGGAGGATTGAGGAGTACGACGGGTGGGAGTGGGTGGCCGAAGAACACAGGACATGGGGGTAACGACATGGGGACACGTGGCGCAGTAGGATTTCGAATCGACGGCACCGACAGGGTGACTTACAACCACTACGACAGTTACCCGAGCGGGTTGGGCGAGGTCGTGGTCGCGTTCTGCAAGAGGACCAAGGACATCGACCTCGCCCCGTTCGTCCGGGGGATCAGGCTGGTCGACCAGGGGGTGCCCCCACGCCAGTCGGAGATCGAGAAGTACAGGCAGCAGGAGTTCGACGGCAGCATGAGCTCTGGTCGCCTGCAAGACTGGTACTGCCTTCTGCGCAAGACACAGGGCCAGCTTGACTTCTACCTGGAGGGGCTCGACGTGATGCTCGACTCGCATGAGTTCCTCGCCGACAGCCTGTTCTGCGAGTGGGCCTACATCATCAACCTCGACGAGGGTGTGTTGGAGGTGTACCGAGGTTTTAACGAAAACCCCAAGGCGCCGGGGCGGTACGCTGGGTTGAGGGAGGGCGACTACTGTGGCGTCGCCCTGGTCAAGAGTGTCCCGCTCAAGGACATCGACGCGTTTGACATCAAGACCCTGGGGTAAGAAGATGACCAACACAGAGCAACACTTGCTTCACCACACCCTCCTGAACATCCGCTTTGCCCTGACCCTCGAGCCCAAGCCTCGGGGGTTTTACGTGTGCAACGAGGTGGCCGAGCGGATGAAGGACTTGGGGTGCCCCGACGGCTACGTGTTCGATGACTGGGCGCTCGACTGGTGCATGCGCCAGACGCCGCCCGTTGAGGCTGGGGGCGACCTGAAGGCTCTCTGCTGGAGGGAGGGCATCCTCCCCCTGCTGCCCACCTACTGGACCAAAGGCTTCGAGAACATCACCGCCGAGGAGGCAACCGCCCTCCGAATCCGCATGCTCGACGAGGCGATCGAGTACTTCAAGGTTGATGCAGACCTTGGGGTCGCCGTCGACACCAGCACAGGAGCTTGATATGGACAAGACCATCCGCATAGAGATACAGGGCTACGACGAAGGCGAGGACGAGGCCCTCGACAAGGCCGTTCAGTTGGTGTGGCGCCACCGCGCATCGAGGGCGACCATCTTCGTGCACCCCCGCATCCCCTCGGACGCTGAGCCTTACCGCAACCCGGGCTGGCTCGAGTACCTGGTGCGCATGACCTACGAGTCGGGCAGCGAGCTTACGATCGGCATGATCCAGCGCCGACCGGGGGCAGAGTACGAGTTTCATTCATGAGCGCCCCGCCCCCGAGACCCTCGAAGGCGAGGTGTCAGGCCAAGCGCCGGCACGCCGACGAACTCACGGCGAGGGCGGCGGCGGCCTCACACCTGGAAGCAGGAAGTGATCGAGTCAAGCTCTACGTCTATCGATGCAAACACTGCGACGGCTGGCACTTGACCAAGCACTGGCAACCGGCGCCCTCCGTGACGGCGGGTGACCCCTACAAGGAGAAGAGAAGATGACCGAACTTGAGAAAGTATTCATGGCCCGCGACGACATGTCGGCCAAGGAGGCGAAGGCCTACGTGGAAGAGATGCGCAAGCGGGTGCTGGAAGGCGAAGACCCCGAGGAGGTCCTCTATGACGAGGGCTTGGAGCCCGATTATGTGTTCGACTTGATCTGAGGAGCAACCATGAAACCGAACGTAGCGCCGAATGGCATCGCCTACGGCGTCATCGCCATGCAGAGTCTGGACGACGACGTAGGTCAGGATCTCTGGTACGGGTCGCAGGC
>JBFHJN010000171.1:0-2296 GCA_041595875.1 Coriobacteriia bacterium | reverse complement strand
GACCTGTGTCTGGCCGACCTCAACATGCCCAACCTGGACGGATTGGCCCTGCTCCAGGCGCTGTATGAGTCGGGCGATCCCACACCTGTGATGTTGCTCACGGGGACTGCGGGTTTTGACACTGAGGCGGCGGCACTGCGTCTGGGCGCGGCCGACTACGTGCGCAAGCCTATCCGCAAAGACGTGCTGTTGCTCCGAGTCGAGCGCATATTGCAGCGCGCGTCACGGACCTGACGGTTGTAGGATCTGATGCAGGAGTTGATCATGCCGGAGTGTGAACTGAGAAAAGCGAACGGCGCCGCGGGCATCGGTTGCGATGAGGACGGTTGCCTGTACTGGCGGGTCCTGGAGCACCTGGATCTTCCTCTTGAGGCAGAGAGCGGATGTGCCATTCAGCGCTTTGGATTGCTGGCCGAGGGTGACGGTGAGCTGGCATCCTGGCTCCTGAGCGTCAAAGAGCGCGTGGAGGGTCGTTAGCGGGCGTCCGGTGGCAGGTGGCAGTCGGTAAGAGTAGGATTGCCGCATGCTGATGCTCGTAGACGGATACAACATCACCAGATCCGACCCGGCGACTCGCGATCTCTCGCTTGAGGAGCAGCGCGAGGCGTTGGTGGGCCGGCTCCGGGTGCGCGGTCGTGACCTTCTCGGCAGTGGTCGTATCGTCGTCGTGTTCGACGCACAGGGTGGCGCGGGCGATTCATTTGCGCGCGAAGGCGGGGTCGAGGTCCGCTACTCACGGGCCGGAACCGCCGATGACTCCATCGTGCAGCTGGCCAGAGGCGAACGCGGCAAGATCGTGCTGGTGAGTTCCGATCGTGCCCTTGCCGAGAGGATCCGTGTCCACGCGCGTGGCGGATGCGAGGTCCGGCCGCGTGAGGTGCTGTTCGCCGAGGCACGGCCGAAGAAGCGTGCCGCATCCCGGCGCTACCCGGCCGGCTCGATCGGGATCCCAAAAGGCGGCAACAGCATCACTGAAGAGTTGAAGAAGATCTGGCTCGAAGACGAGGAGTGACATGCCCGGTTCCGGAGTTGCAATGAACGTGGCCACAGTGCTGCTGGGCACCGCCATCGGTCTGGTGTTCGGCCACATGATCGCAGACCGTTTCCGGACGATATCCTTCTCGGCTATCGGCATCGCCGTCATCGTCATCGGTGCAAGCATGAGCATCGGCGGACTTGCGGATCTGGGCGAGACGCATCTTGGTGACTACGCGGCCCTGTTGCTTGTGGGCTCGCTGGTCCTGGGCTCGCTTGCCGGGGAGGCCATGCGCATCGAGTACTGGCTGGAGCAGTTCGGGCATAAGCTGCAGCAGCTGGCGTCCAAAGCCCCGTTCCTGGCGCCCGGCAGGGCGCTTGAGCCTGGCGAGAAGGGCCATACGCTGGTGGAGGGCTTCGTCACTGCGTCCCTGTTGTTCTGCGTGGGGGCGATGACCGTGCTTGGCGCCATACAAGACGGCCTCGGTGATCCGTCTCTGCTCTATCTCAAGTCGTTGTTGGACGGTATCGCGGCGATGGCGCTGGCCACCACTCTGGGTGCGGGCGTGGGTCTCTCGGTGTTGCCGATCCTTGTCATCCAGGGAGGCATCGCTCTTGGCGCCAGCGCGCTTCAGCCGTTCATCACGCCGGCTGTCATAGCGGCCATCCGGGCGGTGGGCGGCGCGCTCATCCTGGCTATCGGATTCGACCTGTCGGGGATCAAGCGTCTCCCGGTGGGCAACATGCTGCCGTCCATCCTGCTGGCGGCATTGATGGCTGCCGTGCTGTGCTAAGAGTTTTCCCGCCACCCTTTGACCTTGAAGGCGCTGGGGCACAGCTCCGCTAGCGTGCACTCTCCGCAGATCGGCCGCTTGGCGTCACAGACCGCTCTTCCGTGGTCGATCAACCGGTATGTGAGCGTTCCCCACTCGTCGCGCGGGAAGAGCTTCATGAGGTCGCGTTCGACCTTCTCGGGAGTCTTCTCTGCCGAGAAACCCAGCCGTTCGGACAGCCGCTTCACATGCGTGTCGACCGCGATGCCGTCGTTGATGCCGTAGGCGTTGTAGAGCACGATGTTCGCTGTCTTGCGGGCCACTCCGGGAAGTCGCACCAGTTCTTCCATCGTATCCGGGACCCTGCCGCCGAACTCCGCCACGATCATACGGGCAGCGCCGATGACGTTTCGCGCCTTGTTGTGGAAGAAGCCGGTCGGCCTGATGTCTTGCTCGAACTCCTCAAGGTCGGCGTCTGCCATGGCCTCCGCTGTAGGGTACTTGGCGAACAGGGCAGGGGTCACTCTGTTGACGGTCACATCCGTCGT
>JBFHJN010000170.1:0-2480 GCA_041595875.1 Coriobacteriia bacterium | reverse complement strand
CCTTGAGCCAGTATCCATAGATCGGGCTGTTCGTAAGTGTAGCGCCAACCTGCTGACGCTCCAACCTGTTTGTTTTGTTGACCAGATACGAGAGCGTCGCCGACGTGTTGTTCGGCGTCTGGCCGGTGACGTTGTGAAGTTCTCGGGTAGTCGCACCGGGGTGATCCTTCAGGTACGACAGGATGCTGTCTACGTGGGTTGTCATCTCACTTCTCCTTCACCTGTTCGCCGCGCTCGAATGCTGCCGGGTATGCCCTGACGTTGGCGTAGCCTAGATATCCTCAACAGAGAACATTTGGAGTTCCAGTTCTTTCAACAGCCTACGAGCCTTGTCTAGGTCGCCCATAGATATTGCCTGATGGAGTGTAGAGATAGGAAGGCGGAACTCACCAAACACAGCCTCCACAATATGGCGTTTGGTGTCGCGAATTGCATGCTGCCCAACTTCTCGTTTCAGGTCGGCATCAGAGATATAGGCACGGGCTTGTATGGTCACGCCAACAGTGTAGACATTAACGTTAGTTATCCTGTTCGGCTCCCACTCAGTCTTTATCTCCATACAATCCCGAAGCGTTTCGAGGGCTACTGCTCGCTGGTTGGTGCGGTTCTGCATAAGCAGCTTGCTGAAGTTACTCATTTGTCACTTCTTCCATAGGGCCTTCTCACCCTGCTCAAGCAGGGTCCAGGCCATCTCGTTCAAGGTCTCGTCGCCCTTTGTCATGACTTCAAGCAGGCTGCGCTTCTCACGCAAGTACACGACCGCGAAGCCCGGATCGTGGGCGACGATTGACTCCGTGTTGTCGATCAGGTCAGCGAGCTTGATGGTCTGCACCTCCTGTTCTGCACGGGCAAGCCGACTCCGATCAAGTGTCTTGCGGGCTTTCCGGTTCAGGTTTGGGTTCTTCATGTCGATGAGCAGGCCGACGTAGTAGGCCACGTCATCACCGAACACGTCCTGAATCGTCAACAGCGATACGCCTGTATCCTCGACCACGTCGTGCAGGTACGCCGCCGCGACCATCTCCGGCGTGTGCGACACCGACCTGACCAGCTTGGCAACGCGTACCGGGTGGCTGATATAAGGGTCGCCCGTGTACTTTCGCTTCTGCCTAACCGCCTCGTGTGCCGCCAGCGCGAAGTGGTACGCGCTTTCTGCTATACCCAACGGTTTGAACCTCATCTCACTTCTCCTTCACCTGTTCGCCGCGCCCCCGGATGGCCGCTGCGTACTTCGTCCCTGCGTGCCTGCTGGCGTAGTGCGGATCGACACGGACAAGGCCGAACCGATCAATCACACCTGCCGCGATGTTGATATCTGTTGTGTGCGCCTCGCACAACTTCGCGCACGCCTCGCGCTCGGCTGCTGCAACGGCATCAGCAAACCTCACCATATCCTCCAGTGACTGCCATCCGCCTGTTCCGTTCTCACGCGCCATTCGCTCAGTCCATTTCATAACCACCCCATTGCTTTGATCCTTCTTCAGTTAGTTACTGAACTCGGTCATTTCCCCCCTTCCTTGGTGAAGGGTTCAAGCAGTTCTCGCACCTTGTCCGCGTTCGTCACCAGCACGTCGACGATGTCTTCGCATATGTGGCGAGGGAACTCTGCACAACCATTGACAAAGGTTTTGAGGGGCTCGCGCGTCTCTTTGAGCGCCTTAGCTCGCTTCGATTCCAAAACCTCTGTCTGGGCGTACAGCGAGGCCAACTGGGCGGCGTCTTCTTTGGTCCATGTCATTTCAAATCCTCCTCGGTGGGGCGGCGAACACTAAAGCAAATGGTTCTGCTCCCTGCAGAACTCCATGCTGTACGGCCGTCGTCGAACACCATTGGGCGGCCGTCTTCGGTCGTGCCGGCGAAGTACCGCTTGAAACCTTCCCTGATTGTGGGAAAGAGTGTAGCCACTACCGGCTCGTCAATCTTGAAGTCGTCATAAGGGCCGACTTCGATGAGGTCGTGGTCTGCATCCGACCAGTGCTTGCCGTCTTCGTGTAAAGATACGCAGTATTCCTTACCGTCGTTACCGGTTATTACAGCCACAACGGACCTTTTATTCTTGATGTCAGTGGCCAGAATGCGGACTTCCCTGCCGTCGCGCGTCCTGTACTTCTTGGTGATATCGATCATGCTTGGTTCTCCTTGGACGCTGTAAACCGTAGTCTGGTCCTGGCACCGTCTCGTTTGGTTTCCGTCAGGCCCTGGAAGTCGTCCCAGGCGTGCAGCGCCTCGCGTTGCCGCTTCGTGGCTACCCCTTCCCGTAGGCAGACGCGCAGAGCCTTGATCTGACGCTGGTTGTAGCGCTGCCAGACGTGCAGAAGGTTCAGCACATACCGGAACTGAGTGGCGCTGATCTTGTACGCCTTTCCCTCCACCTCGAACCAGCACACCCCTCGATGCAGGTAGTACCCATCGCGGTTGAACACGGGCAGCATCTCGGCGTCTGGATCAACGCACTCTCTAAGAGTTTTTGGGCGGGTCAT
>JBFHJN010000169.1:0-2531 GCA_041595875.1 Coriobacteriia bacterium | reverse complement strand
TGCACGCTGGCTGGTAGCTCAATGACCACCATCCACCGGCGGCGCCCGCGAGCATCAGCTCGGGGGCGAGGCCCGTGGCTACGCCGAGGACGGTGATACCCCCCGCCGTGACGCCCGCTACTGCCGTTGTTGGATCACTCACGCTTACTCCTTGTTGCGGTAAATCTGTGGCAGGTAGCTCCGGGACTTCTCCTTGTAGAAGCTGTCTTCGCAATGGTTCGCGTCGGAGAACACCCAGTAGAAGACGAAGTCTACAGTGCGCTGCGCCACCCCCCACACAGGGCGGTGCCGGTGTCGCCATGCGCGGGCGGAAAACGTCTCGTCCTCGCTGCCGCCGAGCAGCGCGTTGGCCAGCTGATCCAGCGCCCTGGCCACGCGAAGTGGGTATCTCACGCTTCCACCGTTGCTGCGAAACGGAACAAGTCATCGAGCTGCTCGTCCGTGAAGTTGAAGATCGCACCGATACGCGCCACCGTGGGGCTCGTGCGACGGAACTCCTGGATAGACCGCCACGCCAGTCGATCGAACGGATCGGTGAGTGGGTCGGCCATGAACGCCTCGATGTCATCGAGCAGCCCTGCCTGCATGAGTGCAGCCAGCCCCTGGAAGCGAGACACGATCTGGGGCACGGGCGTTGATGCAGGTACATACTCGGCAATCGGGCCGAACTCGCCAGCCATGGCGCGGGCATGGAGTTCTCGTCCAAGCGCCTCGTTATCGTTCGCATCGGCAGTGAAAGGTATCCAGCCGAAACTCGGGTGGTTGTACTCCAGGTCGATCCGACCGCCTGACTGGTGTTGCGCGTTGCGTGCTTCCATTAGCTGATCCTCTGCCATAAGGTCACCATGCTCTGTCCCGAGATATTCCCAAGGCAGCGCCACGTACCTGCCAGGGCCGAGCCACTAACGTTGCCGTTGGCATCCGAGGCATTCAGGGTAGAGCCAGCAGCCGTGGCGTTAGGCGCCACTGTGCCAACCGTAGAGCGTTTCGCAAGGACGAAGCCGCCGACGACGTTGTAGCCCTGGTCGTGTGCGACGTAGCTGTGTGTGTGACTGCTGGCCGCCTTGCCGTTGAGTGCGGTCAGCAGGTTTCCGGTAGCTTCCTCGGCATAGCGGGCACGATCCACGCGGACGCCGTAGGTATTCGTGCCGTTGAATCCCATCAGTGTTGGGTACGAGCCCGTCCATGCCACGACGGGGTCAGTGTTGCTGCATCCGGTCCCGGTTGGCGTAACCGAAGCGGAAGCATCGAAGATCGTGTGACCGTTTCCGTAGTTTCTCCATACGACTTGGCCCACCACGCCGACAACACCACCACGAGTGCTCCAGTCGGTTCTTGAAGGCAAGTCACCCGCGTCGTGGGTGTGCGCGCTCGGTGTGAATGTGGTTGGCTTGCCGGTGATGTCGTTCCAGGCCAGCGACAGGTCGGTGATGTCCGCCTTGACGTGGGTGTGCGCAGCCGCAGCCTTCCCACCCACCTCGCTGTTGAGGTTGGTGAAGTTGGCATCGAGCTCGGTGTTCGTGAGCGGGGTGCCCTTGCCAGCACGAGTGACGATCGTGGCCATGGCTTAGTTCTGGGTCACAGACCAGGTAAAGATGGTCGAGTCGCTGGCGCCCTTGTTCACGACGGCGAAGGTCGCGCGGTTGAGCATCGTGCCCCCGCTCGAAGCGTTGAAGATCCCCGCCTCGGTGATCGCTCCCGTGCCCGTGCCGGCGGGGAACGTGGCGACGTAGGTCGTCACGTTGTTCGCCGTGTTCTGGCTGTCGAGCGCCACGCGCGCCGCCTGGGCGCCGAGGGCTGTGTCCCCGAGCGCCGGCGCCACTGCCCCGGTGCCCATGGCCATGTGGCTCATCAGCGTCGGCGAGCCGCTCATGCGCTGGGCCAGCCAGTTCTTGCCGGCGGTGACGATCAGATTGTCGACCTCGCGCCGTTCCTTGACCTCGCCGTCGGGTCCGATCAGCAGGATCGTGATGTGGCCAGAGGCCTTGATGTGCTCGTGCTGCATGTCAGAGGTTCCTTGTAAGGCCGACGTAGTCGCCAGTGAGGTAGGTGGTGTCGTAGTAGTCCTGCTGGTGCAGCTGCCCGCCGTCCGTAGCCGTGACGGCATCCGTGAGCGGGTTGCCCGTCTGGAGGACCAGGTTGTCGCTCGCAGTGACCGCGTCGGTGAGCGGCTTGGCCAGCTGGAGGAGCAGGTTGTCCGTCGCCGTCGCCGCCTCGGTGAGCGGCTTGCCCAGCTGGAGGGCCAGGCTCTCCGTCGCCGTGGCGATCTCCGTGAGCACGGTGCCCATGACGATCGACAGGTTGTCGCTTGCCGCGACGCTGTCGACCAGGCTCTGGGCCATGCCGCGAACCACGGTGAGCTGGTCGGTTGCGGTGACGCTGTCGGCCAACCCCTTGCCCATCACGAAGCGGATCGCGTCGGCCGCCTTCACGGCGTCGACGAGGCCCTTGGCGACGGCGAGGTTCACCGCGTCCGACACCACGGCGGCGTCCGCCAGCAGGTGACTTGTCTCGAGACCGAAGGAGCGGGT
>JBFHJN010000168.1:0-2549 GCA_041595875.1 Coriobacteriia bacterium | reverse complement strand
CTGTCCCCTCTTTCGAGAAGACGGAGAAGTAGACCATGCCGTATGTACGGTGCTCGGGGTCGTTGTTAATCGTGAGCTGACGGGCGTCGGTGAACTCAACCTCAACACGCAAAAACAGCGTGCCGACCTTGTCCAAGTCCACCTCACGCGCGTTAGTCCAGAACACGGGCAGTGTGGGCCGATCGGTCTGGAGTGCGGTGTGGATCAACGTGACGACCGCGTCCCGGGCCTCTGCGTAAGTGGTCATACCATGTGCCCTCGGGTGATCGTGGAGTACCCCGTCGACAGGTGATCAAAGGTCTTACCCCCAACGCGGTCCTTGCCCGTGTTGACCTCTCGGAACTTGACCTTGCCCCCCTCAATCAACCACGCATACGGCTCGTCATGCTCTGCGGCGTTGGTGAGGTAGGCGGTCTGGCCAAGCTGAAAGCCCTCCATGTTGAACTTACCTGGCAACAGACCAGCAGAGCTGGATAAGGGGCCGGCTTTCAGGGACTCGTACCCCTTCGGCGTGCCAATGAACGTGACATCCGGCTTCCCGTAGGACACGTTCCAGTTGGACGCATAGTCCCCGGTGTAGACAGGGGACTGCTGTAAGGCGTAGGTCTGGGCATCGAACATCATCTTCGTCACCGCCCGCTCGAGCCCCTTCTTCACGTTCAGCAACCACGCAGCCGTGGCGGCGTCGAACAGGGGCTTACCCTTTATAGCCAGCATGTCATGCCCGCCTCACGTGCAACGACCGGTACCCGGTCAGGTCGACGACGGAGAGCACGCGCCAATCGCCGTCGGGCAGCGTGACCACGTCGCTGGGGTTGGGTGTCACCGACAACGGCACGAACACCTGCATGTCCCCGGTCTCGTACTTGGTCGAGCCTTGGGACAGGTAGGTGAAGTGGTCTTGCCAGCGGACCCGGACACACCTCACCGCTGTCGGAGTGTCCGTGTAGGTGTCAGTGATCGGGTTGTAGGAGCGATCCACTAACGTGGCCGTGTCGATGACGGGATCGTCAAGCTCGTTGGACAAGGCGTCGGTCAGGCCTGCCATCGTCCTGTGAGACTTGCGGACGAGGTACGAGCGTGCCCCCGCCGTGATGATGCTGTTGGTCGGGACGGTCTCGGACCCGCCAAAGAAGACGTGGTACTGCGGGTGGTAATCGCTGTTGTCCCGCTCGTCGGTGTTGTACTTGTTGAAGTCGATACTGGCGTACGCGAGCGTGCCGGCAGTGTCAGACAGGACCTCGGAGATGGTCTGCACCTCAGCGATGTAGTCGGCGCCCTGCAGCACGTAGCGGTTTCGGATGTTCTCGTCGTTCCACTGGTCGACCGAGACGTCGCCAACGAGGTATGCCTGACCGTGGACGATGATCGCGCCGCGAGCCGGCAGGGTGACACCGGGGGCGGTAGACATCGTCCTTATCTTTATGCGTGTGCCGTCCACACGGTACATGTCCAGAGGGTCGATCTGGCATTTAAACGTCGTCAGAGAGCTGTAAGCGTCCGATGCCGTCGTCTTGTCAAAGTACTTAGCGGCTGACGATAGTTTCACAGAAGTCCTCAATTGTTTGGAATAGGTCCCCATAGCTAGAGTCGACCGTAGACTCTCTGATAAACCCAGGCACGCTACACTTGGCTGGTGGCAGGACTCTCTTCAAGGTGTTCTCCAGCTCTAGGGCGTCGGCTCCTTTCTTAAAGTAAACAGCGTCACAGAACTGGGACGTGAACCCCGCTCGACCTATTGATCTGGCATGAAGGTTAAGTCTATCAACCAAGTTCCTGGTCACCCCGAACCCAACCACCGAGCACTCGTCGTTGTACATCCTCACTACGTAAAGGTGCGCAGGTAAGGAAGGGTTAAACCCATGTGAAGCGCACTTGGGGCACCCCCGACCATGAACAACACTGCCCTTGGACGCTACCCACACGTGGCCCTGTGCGCACACAAAAGAATCCTTTGGACCACCAGACAGGTCCCCACGAAGCTGTATACCCCTACTCTTCAACTTCGCGTTCAACGTCTCAGTTGAGTACTTTGCGACCTTCGCGCAAAAGGGGCAGCCCTTCCCGTTGAGAATGTTCTCTGGTGTAGCGCTCCACACGTGGCCTTGAGAACAGCCAAACTCAGCCTTCTGAGAGCACCGAACAAACCCTCCGCGTAAGGATAGCCCCCTGCCCTGAATACGGGATACGACATCTTCCTTCGATAGGGGTCTCGTGGGGGCACAATGAGGGCATCCTCCACCGCTAAGCACATTGCTCACACGTGCGTTCCAGGTGTGGCCCTTCAAGCAAGTGAAGTCAGCCTTCTTAGATGCCCCAGAAAACCCCCTTAGAACATACCCACGACCGTCAGCCGACAACCGTCCTTCAACCACCTCAAGAGTTAACCGTTTGGTGGACTTAGCCATGATCAAGTGCCCGTGATCGGGTTCGACGCAGGCGGGATCGCCACGACGTAGCGGCGCGTCGTCGCAGTCGTCGCCGTCTCGCCCAGTGCGAGGAACGCAGCAATGAGGCGGGAACGCCAGCGGTCGTACTCGTTGCCCACG
>JBFHJN010000167.1:0-2622 GCA_041595875.1 Coriobacteriia bacterium | reverse complement strand
GTCAAGCCGTCCCATCCGTATATCGCGACGGAGAAGGCATCGAAGGCCAGATCCAGCGCCACAAGCGCCACGGCCGTCGCTACGAGCACTCGCTTGCCAGTCCAACGTCCCGTCACCGGATTCCCCCTGTACCGCTAACGTGTTTGCGCATCAGCTGCGCGCCGATGCCCCCTCGTTCAGTCTAGCGCTTGTCGCGTCTGCTGCATGCGCTGGTTAGCGTGCGCCCACAGCAATGGCAACCGGTCTGTGGCGCCGCGTGCGCCAACGACCTTCCTCGCTCAAAGATCCGCTTCCCCGAAGACCCACCCGCTTGCCGCACCGGCGCCGCCGGTAGCCGCGCGTCCCCCGAAACCGCACAGGCTGCAGTGCCTGCCGAGAACCGAACACTCCCTTGTGGAGCCCTTACCTCATGACGACTCTTGATGCCTGCGGTCCGGAGCAAAATCGGCTGTCACGCTAACGTCTCTTGAGATGAGCGGCAACGCGCAGCGTTGTCCGCTCGATCTCAGGGTTAGGCGGGAAACACACTGAGTTCCCACTCCGCCAACTCGAGACCGCTCCCGGAAGCAGCCTGCCGAAGGTGACCGACGAGAACCCGATGCTCGTCGATAGAGTCGACATGCGTCCACCTCGTGTAAGGGCATTTCAAGCCCGCCGCGCGCAGAGCGATCGAATCCACGGGACACTGCGGCGGCATTGCCGCCTGATCCAGGCACCACAGATGCTTGAGAGCGACCGCAATACTCTTCTGTGCGTGCGAGATTCTGAAACCAGGCGCGTAACGATAGCGTGGATGCGGAGTACTACGGAACGACAGGCGGAAGTGCTCGTTCATGCGCTCCGCCAGCGCCTGGACATCGCGCTCGTATTCGTCGTCCGATACTCCCGATCGGACGTACTTCGCGGTTGTCTCGCTGAGTAGCGCCTGCCAAGCCGAACGTACGCGCTGATGGTCACGGCTGTTGAGATCCTCGCGATAGAGCACGTTCCTCTGGGATGCCGCCGTGACCGCCTTCGCATAGGCCTCCGTCGCAGTGCCGGAGGTATTGTATCGCCGGATGAATGCATGCTTGTATTCATCGAGGACCGACGTCACCGGATCAGAAGCCCCCAACCAGGTCCTCGTAGACGGGAATCGGATCACCCGTCCGTACAACAACCCTCTTGATGTAGGGGTCTTCGAAGCCACGACGCGCGAAATCGAGGCTGTCGTTGGCATGTGCCTCATCCCTGTAGGCTTCAATAGCGACGAACCACCCGGGTTCCATCCCTTCGAAGTTGTCCGACTTCTGAACGATGAAGTACGACTGCATGTCCCCGAACGCCAGCGTCGCATCGTCGATTCTCTGCTGCACGAGATCCTCGAAGTTCATGCTTGCCCCGATGATCACGTAGAGAGTCTCACCGTCCTGAGGGGTGCCGCCCAGCTGCCTTGCGTAGTCGATAGCGGACTCGCTGAGTGAGGCGGTCGTGGTCCCATCTGCGGCGATACTAGACTCCCCCTCATCCTCAGATTGGGACTCCCCAACCGATCCTTGCGCCTCCGCCACGGCATCATCGCTCATGCGCTCATATTCGATTCCTGCGATCATGAGAGTCTCCGCGACGCCCGGGATGCCGTCGAGGGAGCCCTCTTCTCTGTTCATCGTGGCGATGAACTCCGCCAGCGGCTCAACATCCATCGGAGGTGTCCAGTAGACGAGCTTCCAGGCTCCGTCCGCCTTCTTGAAGATGAGCACACGCATCAGGTCGCCGTCGTCTACACCAACCAGGAAGAAGACACGAGATCGATCCCTGGACACTACATAGACCTCAGACGCATTGATGTTCACAAGGTTCTGGCCGATATTGTCAAATGCCCTGGCCTCAAGAGTCGCGTTGAATGCGCTGACGAGAACATCATCATCGCTCTTTAGCATCTCAGGTGCGATCTCCGCTGCCGTGAGGATTGCCACATCTGCCACAGACAACGTCTCGGAGGCGAACGCGTCCGCGTCACCGGCAACCAGCGCCTCGCCCACACGCTTGGCGGTCTGTCGTGCGCCGAGCAACGCACTCCTATCGGCGCTCGCTCCGTATAGCCGGAAGCCGACGTATCCAAGACCGGCCAGTATCAGCACTCCTGCGACGACGAACAGCCACTTGCGGTGCATCCTGCGCGTGGCTCGACCAGCGCCCGCAGCGTCGGTCTGCTTCTCGGCTGCAGAGCGAGGCTCCTCTTCACCGACGAGGGAAGCCTGACTCGCGGGGACAACACCCAGACGCTGACGTGCCCAGTCCGCCAGCTGAGGCGTAAGCCACTCGAGCTGGTTGGCGGTCAACATCTCACGCACCGCCTCGTCGCTCACCGGTACGGCGCCACCGATCAAGAACGATCCAGCTTCGTCGACGTGCAAACCCTCGGGCGTGTCTCGATATGCGCTGTCGACCGCGAACCGTGCTACCTGCATGTCAAACCCCCTATCGCGCCTGGGCTGGCTTCGTGACCGCAGTGATGGACTTGATGTTCTCGTATCTGCCGTCTTCGTACCGAACCTCGTCACCCACGTAGACTGTCAATCCCGCCACGGGTGTCGCGGAGTAGACCTCTCCGTCAGAGATGTCGCGAATGGTCCCCATGCC
>JBFHJN010000166.1:0-2646 GCA_041595875.1 Coriobacteriia bacterium | reverse complement strand
GCAGCAGCCGTGGTGCTGCTCTCATGACACTCCGCGCACTCCGCCGAGGCGATCTGGGAGTCATGGCAGCGCAGGCAGGGAGCCATCCCCGCGTTGTGCGAGCCCACCACGCCCTCCTCAGGCGTGTGGCATCCAAGACACGGCGCGGACGCCTCGAGCGGCTCAGCGTGGGACATGCGGATGCCCCGGTCCTCGCTGAGGCTGACTCCCTCAAGCGCCGGACCGTGGCATGTGGTACACGCCGACTGCGCCACGCGTCCATAGCCCGCACTGAGCCCGGCTTGCATCGCTCCATCCAAGAAGTGCAGCATCCGTGACGGTACATCCAGGAAGTAGCGGCCCAAACGCCCTCCGGGCTCGTGACAAGCGACGCACACCTCCCCCTCATGCGGATCCGGGCGGCCCGTCTGCACCGTGTTGTGCGGCGTGCTCACATGACACCCGTCGCACACCGCCGCTCCGGAGGTGGAGGCCCCGGCGATCACCCACACGACGAGCAGCACCGCGACGCTGATGCCCACCACGGCCACTCTGCCCCGCGTCGTGAGCGGGGTCTTCTGGGCGGCAATCGGGCGCACCGGCATCGCGCGTGAGTCAGACTTCTCAGCCCCGGCGGCCTTGCTCGCAGATCCGTCTTCGTCTGCCTTCGACCCCAGAAACATCAGCGCCACCACCACGACCAGCAGCAGGATGACCGCGATGATGCCGTAGAGAAGGAACGCCGCGGGAGGGTTCGACGCAGGGTCGTTCAGGAGCGTGGGTATCTGCCGCCACAGACCCGAGAGGTCCACAGTGGTGCTTTGCGCATCCACTACCGGCCACCTCCCGGATCCAGGGAGCCTATCGCTCCGCCGGGATGGACATGCGTCTCATGGCACTCCGTGCAGTCAGGATCCGCATGGCAGCGCAGACATAAAGACCCGTCTTTCTCGGCGGCGTCCGCATGATCACGCGTGAAGGCCATGGAGTGCGGCATCTCAAGTCCATGACAGTCATCGCAGAAACGGGGCTCGTGACACGTCTGGCACCGCGCGGACTCATCGACGGCGTACTCCGAGTGGCCCTGAAGGAAGTCCCCCGTGTGCGGGAGCCCCACTCCGTGGCACTTCTCGCAGTTCGCTGCGGTATGACATACGGTACACGTGAAGGCATCTCCCATGCCGTGCGTCTGCTGCCACTGCGCTCCGTGAGTGATGGCGAAGATACCGGATGTGATGCGGTCGGACTCGAGGCGCCCCTCATGGCACAGGTCACACATCGTTGCCGACTCCGACACATGGCACTCAAGGCACGTGTCCATGTCGTAGACGCGCAGCCAATCCACGGCAGCGCCATGCGCGGTGGCGGCATGACAATCCGTGCATGCCGAGGAGACCGAACACGTGACGTGAGCGATGCGGATGCCGTTGCGACTGGTCACCTGTTCCAACACCGTGCCGTGACATGACAGGCAGCGACCGTCCGCGACGACGCTCCAGTCACGACCCTCACCCCGGATGATCGGAAGCGTCATGTGGTAGGCCACACGAAAGCCGAAAGCGACGCGGTCCACGACCCCCGCGCCAACATGGCAAGCGGAACACTCTGTTGACGGGTGCCCTGCGTCTGCTGTGCCGGACACGAACGGCTCTTGGTCGTGACAGGCTACGCAACCGGGGAGCGCGACTGCGCTGTACAGCCCCGCGGCAACAAAGAGGGCGAACCCGGACACCGCGACAAGCCAAAGGATCGTCTTGCTGGAGACCGGAATGAGCCTCTGCATGGACCCGCCCTTACGCCGATGGACTTCGAGCTCCCGGTACTACATGACTCTACCCAAGCGCCAAATGCGGCCAAACGAAGAGAAGATGGGTCGCATGACCACATGCATCAACCAGGAAGGGCCTCCTCCTCGATCAGAGTCGGCCCTCCCCGGAAACGCAGGATCGCACTTCTTCTTCGGTTCACACAGGATGCTTAGTGTGTGATACCGATACCAGCGTCGTTGGTGGCGTTCCTGTGGCACTTGAGACACGTACCGTCAAACGCCTTGTCGCCTACACCCACCGGCAGCAGCGTATCGCCCACGAAGCCCGAGTAACCCATCCACAGATACGCACGACCTGCCAGGTTGGTGGCGCCGTACGCGGTCTGAGAGTGCGGGAACGTGTAGCCGGATGTTGTGCCAGCGTCGGTCTGGTCGTGGCAGCTGACACAGCTGGCGACCGGAGCGTATGACGCATGAGTAGAGCTGGCTACCGCAGAACTCAGGTGCCCCGTCTTAAGAACGTAGTCGGGACCACCCAACGGATACACATCGTCGCGTATCTCGGCCCAGTCCTTCTCGATCACGGCGAGCGTGGTGTTGAAGTGACAATCGGCCTGGTTACACGTGTAGCCGCTGATCAACGCAGACTTCTCACCGGCTGTCAGCGCAAAATCACCGACGGCGTTGTTGAGATCGGTCGCGTTGAATCCACGATCGGCGTCAGTGCCGAGCGCAAGAGCAGCATCAATGATGGGATCGACCTGCACGCTGATCAGCTTGCCGCCCAGAAGGTTGTACGTTGAAACGCCAACACCATGAGGGCTGTTGGTATGGCAACGACGGTTGGTACAAAGACCATCGTTACCGGAGCCATGCGGGCCTCCGGTCTGCCAACTGAT
>JBFHJN010000165.1:0-2692 GCA_041595875.1 Coriobacteriia bacterium | reverse complement strand
GTGTTGATGTCATCCCCGTACTTGAAGGCTTTGGCTGTGATCTCCATTTATGCCTGCCCTCCTTCGAAGTACTTGCGGGGGTCGGTGATCTTGCCCTCGATCACCGATGCGGCCACGGTGGCCGGGCTACCCAGGTAGATGAAGGCGTCCGAGTTGCCCATGCGGCCTTTGAAGTTGCGGTTGGCCGTAGAGATGACGTTCTCGCCGGTGGAAGGCACGCCGTTGTGCGTACCCACGCACGGACCGCAGCCCGGCGTGACAAGCGCGGCGCCAGCTTCCACGAGCGTCTGCACGTAGCCGGCCTCGATGGCGTCGAGCAAGATCTTGCGTGACGCGGGCGCCACGATGAAGCGCACATCGGGGTGCACCTTGCGGCCCTTGAGGATGCTCGCAGCGATGGCGAAGTCCTCGAGGCGACCGTTCGTGCAGGTGCCCAAAACGCCCTCGGCGATGGGGGTGCCCTCGACCTCTTCGATGGGGCTCACGTTATCGACCGCATGCGGCTTTGCCACCTGCGGACCGATGGCGGAAGCGTCGAAGGTGAGCTCGCGGATGTAGGTGGCATCGGCGTCGGGCGCCTGCGGTGCGGGCGTCTTCTCGCCGCGGCCTTCGAACCACTCCAGCGTCTTGGCGTCGGCCTTCATGAGGCCGGCTTTGGCGCCAACCTCGATGGCCATGTTGGAGATCGTCATACGTGCCTCGACCGACAGCTCGTCGATGACCGGGCCATGGAACTCGATGGCCTCGTACGTGGCACCATCGGCACCGATCTGGCCCGCAAGGTACAAGATGAGGTCTTTGCTGAACACGCCAGGCTTCAGTTCGCCGTTATAGGTGACCTTCACGGTATCCGGCACCTTGAACCACAGCTTGCCCGACGCCATCGCCGCGGCGCCGTCGGTGGAGCCTACGCCCGTGGAGAACACGTTGAGCGCACCGTACGTGCAGGTGTGGCTGTCGCAGCCTACCATCAGATCGCCCGGGACCACGTGGCCCTTCTCGGGAATCAGCTGATGGCATACGCCCTCACCCACGTCGTAGACCTTAGCGCCGGTCTTCTTGCCGAACTCGCGCATGATCGTGTGCAGCGCGCTCACGCCCTCGATAGGGCTGGGCGAGCTGTGGTCCATGACCACGGCGACCTTCCCCGGATCGAACACCTCATCCACGCCCATGTTCTCAAGCGCGCGGATGGCCAACGGCGACGTGCCGTCCTGCCCCATGACAAAGTCGACGTCCGCGACGACGATGTCGCCTGCGTGTGCATCGGTCCCTGAGTGTGCCGAGAAGATCTTCTCGGCTATCGTCTTTCCAGAAATCGCGCTCACCCCTTCTGCTCGGCCTTCCAGTCCTGATAGATGTAGACCAGCTCCTTGTCGAAGAGCGCGCGCTTCAGCTCGATGGCCATGGTGCGCACACGCGGGAGCATCTGTGCAGCCTGCTCCCTGGTCAGTTCGATCCCGTACTCGTTGAACTTGAGCTCCAAAGTCTTGGAGCCGGAGTGCTTACCCACGACGATCTGGCGGACAAGGCCCACCTCATCGGGGCTGAATACCTCGTAGGTCTTGGGGTTCTTGATGACACCGTCTGCATGGATACCGCTCTCGTGCGCGAACATGTTGGAGCCGATGACCGACTTCCAGATGGGGATATTGCGGCCGGCGGCTTTCATGACGTACTCCGCGATCTCACGGAAGCGCGTGGTGTCCATATCAAGCTGCAAGTCCTCGATGTACTTCAGCGCCATGACGACCTCTTCAAGCGCCGCGTTGCCCGCTCGCTCACCAAGCCCGGCCACGGTGACGTTCACCCAGTTCGCGCCGGCGTGGATGCCCGCCACGGCGTTGGCCACGGCCATGCCGAAGTCATTGTGCGTGTGCATCTCTATCTCCATACCCGTGCGCTCACGCAGCTCACGGATGACTTGATAGGTGCGGAACGGCTCCATGATGCCGATGGTGTCGCAGAAGCGCAGACGGTCAGCGCCCTCGGCCCTGGCAGCAGCAGCGTACTCCACCAGGAAGTCCACGTCGGTGCGCGAGGCGTCTTCGGCATTCACCGAGACGTACACGCCCTCGGACTTGGCGTAGGCCACAGCCTTCTTGACCGAGTCGATGACCCAGGCGCGGTCCTTCATGAGCTTGGTCTCGATGTGGATGTCCGAGGTGGCAAGCGAGATAGCCACCGCGTCAACACCACAGTCGATGGAGGTCTTGATGTCGGCCAGGTTCGCGCGGTTCCCTGCGAGCACAGACGCGTTCAGGCCCAGGTGCGCGATCTCCTCGATGACATCGCGCTCGTCGCCGCCCATCGCCGGGATGCCCACCTCAAGCTGGTGGACGCCTATCTCATCCAGCAGTTTGGCGATGCGGATCTTCTCCTGGTTGGCGAACACTACGCCCGCGGTCTGTTCCCCGTCCCGGAGCGTGGTGTCATCGATCTTGACCTCCAACGTGCCGAGGCTGCTCTCGACAGGAAAGTCGTTCCGCGCTTGCGTGTCCAACCCGGTTCCTCCTCATACAGGCGACGCTGACGCCAGCGTCGTTTTACGAAAGGCGATTCACCCGCGCTACGTCCTGCACATCTGCGGATGATAAGAAGTTTCAGTGTACGATACGTCGCGTGTACTCACAATCCAGAATCACGTATCAGCCGAGGAGAAGAACCGTGCCCCAGATACGCCTTGCGACGG
>JBFHJN010000164.1:0-2696 GCA_041595875.1 Coriobacteriia bacterium | reverse complement strand
CGTGACGGCTCAGCCAGTAGCCGAGCAGCTCGGCGGGCTCGTCCGCGCGCGCGAGCGCGCCGCGTACGACGGCGCGTCCGTTGGGGTGGCCCATGCGGATGTACTCCGCGGCGGCGACGACCGCTGCGGTGCGGATGTTCAGGTTGCGGCGCAGGTACGGGATGAAGCCCGCGAGCCAGGTCGGGTCGACCTGGCCGAGCAGGGCCAGGAAGCGCTGGTCGCGCTGGTCGGGACGTTCGTAGAACGTCGGCTTGCCGTACAGGTACGAGGCGCCCAGCAGGAACAGTTCACCTTCGGGTGTGCGCTCGAAGCCGGCGCCACCTTCGTGCGTCAGCGCGTCGGGCTGCGGGGTGACACCCGGCCGTGCGGGCGTCTTGGTGACGATCCCGCCGCGGGGGGTCGCTCCTTCGTTGGCGAACTTGCTCATGGCGCTCTCCCTTCGGGATCACGCCCTCAGCATCACGTCGGGGATCTCGGTCGGCGGTGGAAACGTTTAGCGCTCTACCCAATTGAGCTACGGCCCCACAGGTGGAGCCGACAGGACTCGAACCTGCAACCTCTCCAACCGAAGTGGAAGTAGCCACTGCCTGGCGCAGCGACGTGATGCTGACGGCGTGATCCCCTCTCCCAGGGCTGCGCCAGCAGAGCAGGACCGAGGATCTCGACGGCTACGGGCGTTATGGCTCATCTAGTCACGATGAAGTAGCCCGCGTGCCTGCGCAACGATCCTGCTCTGTTGGCGCAGCCGAGGATCTTGATCCGAGCCGGCGACTATCGGATGAGTGAAGTATCCGGCTCGTGCGCAACGGCTGCGCGTCCGCGACACACTAGCCGCCGACCACCACGCTGTCAACCCCGGTCGGGACGCTACTTCCAGGCGATGGCGTACTGGACGCGGACGCGGTCGTTGCCGGGGAACTGGCGCATGTGGCCCTCCAGCAGGTCCACGACCTCTTCGTCGGAGGCGCCCATGACGCTCACCTGCACGTCGACCTGTACGCGTATGTCCCGACGACGCTGCATAGCGCATGTATACACTGCAAACAGCGATCGGTGGCTTGAGCGAACCGGAGGTGTGTGATGGGAGGTCCAGGGTCGGGCGTGCGGAAGGTGCCGACACAGTTGAAGGTCCTGCGGGGCAGTGACAAGCGCTACATCCCCAAGAACGAACCGCAGCCTAGCGCCGAGCTGCCGGTGGAGCCGACAGGGCCGATGTCAGATGGTGCGATAGACGTGTGGGACCGCATCGTGCCTGATCTGGTTGCGAAGAAAGTGGCGACCGGCTGGGATGTGCACGCCTTGATGGAGATGTGCGAGTGCATCGCGCTGCTCCAGGAGGCGCGTGCCTCGTTGGAACGCGACGGCAAGACGATCGTGGAGATCAAGGCCAATGGCCTTGATTCGGTGAAGCTGAATCCGATGTGGCGCGTCTACTGCGACTCGCAGAAGCAGTTCATTCAATGGGCCGCACGGTTCGGGTTGACGCCGTCGGATCGCGCCGGCCTCGACGTCGGCAAGGCAGAGCCCAGCGATTCTGGCGCCGATCTGCTGTCGGGTTGACGCGATGGATGTTGGCATCGTCGAGCTGTTTCTGGCGGTCGTGACGCTCGTTATCGTCAGCGCGGTATGGGTGTACCTACTCGTTTCACTGTGGAGGGCGCCGTGAACGTCGAGCGTGCGTTGGTGATCGTGATCCTGGTCCTGTTGATCGTCTGGCTGGCAACCGAGGTGCTCTAGTCGTCGACTGGGTCGGTGATGACGATGACGGCGTCGACGGCGACGCCGTCAGGGTCGACGCGAGTGCGCCAGTGCGACAGATGGCCGAGGCCGACACGCTCGGCGCCGAACGGTGATTCGATCGTCAACGGCAGGTGCGGTTCCAGGAAGTCGGCCAGGTGTGCGATCACGTCGGCGTCGTCGATGGTGACCTCGATCGTGCTGTGCCGCGGTACGGGCACGCGCAGCGGTAGTGCCGGCACGAACATGTCGGGTTCGAGGTCGGCGCCGCACAGCACGCAGACGTAGGCGTCGCCATCGCTGACGTTGGTGACGCGCACGCCCGGCCAGCGCAGCGTGCCGCTGCGCCCCCAACGGTGGCGGTGCCCGGCGTTGTCGATGTGCGACCAGGTTGGGTCTGGCTGTGGTGTCCAGGTCGCGAAGTTCGTGTACTGCGCACGCGTGCGGCGGGTTACGACCGCCCCGAGGGCGACGCCGTCGACGCGCAGTACGTCAGTTGTCACGGTGTGCGCCATGGCCTGTTCCTCAACCGTGGTACCTCGGTGGTTTGCAGCTCCGGGTAGCCGCACTCGCGGCAGTCAACGTACGGCGGCGGCAGCTCCCAGGAGAGTTTCGCCCCACACCACGGGCACACACTAATCCAGTTCACGGGCATCGCCGCCTCCCACGCCGATCTTGCGTATCAGTGTAGCATGACACTGGCACGAATGATGACGCGCTCTCGAAGCCTCAGGGGAGAACAAGATGAGGTCGAATGTCTTCACTTGGGCTGGAATGCCTACAGAGGGGCCGAGCCTTGACAGGGTCGTGTCGATCGACGTGTTTACGACCTGCGACGTGTGTGGCCGGCCGTTCCAGCCGCTGCAGCTTCAGCACGTTGAGTCGCATCATGGCGTCATGTGCGTCGTCCATCGAGGCCGATGCCGCGAACGCATCTCGGAGGTCGTCTTGATCAGGCT
>JBFHJN010000163.1:0-2729 GCA_041595875.1 Coriobacteriia bacterium | reverse complement strand
GAGTGACTCACTACCACACAGCCGGCCCTACTTTCGGCACCTACAAACAGCACGCCGTCTGGGGTAGCGGAGAGGGGGCGGCGTGCTCACCGCTGGTGTTCTTGCAGCGCCCGAAGTGGATCAAGGACGACGCCGTGTGGCAGAAGATCGTCGACGCGGTGAGCCTGAACCTGCCTCGTGGTTTCGAGGTGAAGTAGTCAACCAGGCGGGGACGTGTCCCCGCCTCTCAAGGAGAACTGAGATGAAAGCACCCAAGAAAACGAAGACCCAACGCATCGCCGAGTTGGAAACGAGGCTGGCTGAAGCCCTTGCAGGGCAGGCTTTTGTGTACGCTCCGGCGTCGCAGGATCTCTCGAAAGCCTCGACCAACGACATGATGGGGAGTGGTGTCGTGCTGCGCCTGCACGCCCTTGGCGGACGCGAGATCATTTCGCCCGTCCTGATCCGCGACGGGCTGAGCCTCGAAACGATCGCCGCACTGAAGGCTGATCTCGTTCGCAGCTATGAACTGTCCATGCACTGCGCGCCCAAAGTCAAGGAGAACTGAGATGACCTGGACACAAGAAGACGAAGCCCTGCTGATCGAACTGCAGAGGCGCAAGCAGGCACACGACGACGAAATGCGCTGGCCAGTCGAGGATGCCGTCAGAGATTGCCTGTTTGTGAAAGACGCCCCTGCGGCGGCGGAGGACTTGATCAAGTACGCCACGCTATTCCGCAAGGTGCTGAAGCCGTTCGACAAGGAGAAATGGAATGACCATCCTATTCAACCAGCAAGCACCCGCGTTCGATCCCGATCCCGCGCTGGATGAACCTGATCATACGCAACCAATTACCATCGATTCGAACGATGACTTCGTGGTCATCACGCAGTGGGACTCGGCCGATGGGGGCTCGCACTACCTCCTGATCGAGCGCCGCGACATGGAAAAGTTCATCGAAGCGTTGAGGAGGAGTTGAAATGTACAACTTTCGCTGTGTAGTGACTGTGGGGGAGGACGAATACGAGTTCTTCTGTGAAGCCAAGGGTTGGGCGGACGCTGAAGAACAAGCTCAGGCCGCTTACCCGAACGGAGTGATTGACTCGATCCAGTGGCTCCGCCCTGCCGACGCCGCACCCGAGAAGCCGGCCAAGATGCTGCGCCTGCGTCTTCAACTCGATGTCGAGTACGACATCACTCAGACCGACCAAGGCGAAGCGGATGAGCTTTACCTCATCGGCTGCCTCGACAGCATCGGCTCCTACGCATCAAGCGAGGGCCTGCTCTCACGAGACAGTCCGGCTTGGGTGGAATCGTGGCGTAGTTCCGTCACGAAGCTGGAGGACTGACATGACCTACTACATCTGGCACGACGGAGGGCGCTGCGACAACTCGACAGACGACATCGAAGAGGCCAGGCGCATCAAGGATTGGCTGGCAGAAAGGTACACCGACGTGTACATCGCTGACGCTGACGGCAACGTGATCGAGGACTGAGCCATGCGACTGACCAAAGCACACCTTCAATTTTGGCACGAGCGCAAGGCGCAACCCGCCTGGACGAGCCAGATCAAGCAGGCGAACGCGCCCGTCTCGATCCACACGCTGATCAACAGCCAGGACCGCACTCCGAGCCATCGCAGCCTGGAAATGCACAACCTGCTAGTGTTGCTGCGCATGGCGAGGAAGCGTGGGGAACTGGTTTCCATGCTACGCACCACAACTCATTCGCTTAACCTGCACCGCGCACGAGTCTGCATTAAATGGCTCAACAAAATGGAGGCCAACCATGAAAGTCAAAACCGCTGAACTGGTCGGTGCTGCCCTCGACGGCGACTTGCTTGCTGTGCAGGCGCTCATCGACCGCCTCGAAGCAGCCGAAGCCGACGCGATGGAGCAGGCCCGGCTGAACGGTATGGGCAGCGAACGGGAGGCGGCGCTGATGGCGAAGCTGGAAGTGGCTGAGAGAAAGGCAGAAATGCTGCACCGCTTGCTTGAGGCGAAACGAAAAGATCATGCGGTTACCCAGGAACAGAACAGCACCCTGCGCGACAAGATCGAGCAAATGGAAAGGCAAAAAGCCGTGGTTGAGGTTCAGTGGGCTGCCGGCCTCCCTGGTGGAATTCTTGAGCTAGTTGCGCTGGGCGATTATTTCCCAAAGCTCGGTGACAAGCTCTACACCCTCCCCGGCGCACAAGGAGAACTGAAATCATGAACAAAGCAACCGCAGCAGGGCGCAACCCGTACTTCGAGCCGACACACTGGGTGCCCCTGCCCGCATCACCAAGCGAATAAGGAGACCACATGACCACCCACGTAGACACCATCCTGTCGTACCTGAAGGACCACCCCGGTGCGACTACCCGAGACCTGTACAACGTCACCGGCCAGACGCCGAACAACACGTCGGCGACGCTCTCGTATCTGGTCAACAAAACAAACAGGTTGGAGCGTCAGCAGGTTGGCGCTACACTTACGAACAGCCCGATCTATGGATACTGGCTCAAGGGTACGATGCCAGACGCCCCGAAGAACTCTGGAACTGTTATCCAGAGGCAGGCAAGGGTCCCCGCACCAAAGGCGCAGGGTAGTCTCGACGCACTGATCGCGGACTTCGCGGAGTCGCTGGCAGAACAGATCGCCGGCCGCATGGCCGACCGGTTGCGAGAACGACTCACCGTCGAGTTGGAGGACATGCGCGCACCTCTCATCAAAGCGCCGCAGTTGAACCCGCCAGAGGCTGTGGAG
>JBFHJN010000162.1:0-2755 GCA_041595875.1 Coriobacteriia bacterium | reverse complement strand
TCCAAGGAATGACGCTACTCGCCCCGGCAGCAGTCCGGTTGATACTGGACCAACAATGTGAATCCATAGACTATCTCTAGGCACTTGATAGAGTGACATGGCGAGCAGTCGCATCTCAGGAAAGAGGTCGTTCATCACCGCTCTATACGCCTGAGCAGCAGTGGCGCTGCGGCCGTATATTCGCCATACAACCAATGACATCGACAGGCCGAAGCCGCCTATGGCCGCGAGCGGCAGAGCGATACTTGCCAGGCTCGGCCGCCTCTCCCACACCCACATTAGTGTCAGCACTACTATGGGCATCGCTACGAAGAACCGGCCCCCGTACATCAGTAGAGGCGGCACACACAATGCTGCGGGAAGAACGAACCGAAGTAAGGACCTTCGGATGCCGGACACGTTATCCGCTTGACGTGCAGCAAAGAGGAAGGCAATCGCAAGAATCCCAAGCATGACCATCGGGATTAGAAATCCGGACGCCTGTTGGCTGACTTGGACACGGGCACTGTCGACGCCACTGCTTAGCACTGGTATGTTGCCCGTCTGTACCGCGATTCCCGCAGCGCCAATCCACGACAACAATCCGAATACCAACGCCCAGCGCACGAGTCGGCGAGAATCCAGCTGTATCCCAACTTCAGACCTGGTGGCGTCTGCAGCGGGGCGACGAATGACGAGTCGACCGCACCAGATTGCGGCTGTCATCACTGAGCCAGCCAGCATAACCGACCCGATATCCCCGTGGTAGTTAAACCAGTACTCTTCACGAATCGCGTACATAGCCACTCCAGCAGCGAAGTATCCTTCCCACATAAGCATCACAACGGTATGCGGCTCCCACGGGTACCGCGCACCGCGCAGGTCCCATAGGTGAAGAACGCCCACCACGAGCAAGTACAGGCCAACCTGCGCCACATGCATGCTTGCAGCGGATGGCGCGCTCACAACAAGGATCAGAGCAGCACAGAACAGGCTGCCAGCAAAAGCATATAGCCCCAAGAAGCGCGCAGTGATTGTGCGTTGGTGGCTCATAGCGCCGTGCTCGTCTCAATTGCGCGGCAGATCCACTCCGCAGCGCGCGATGCAGGTTGCCCGTCATTCTCTATCACGAGCACACTGCGGTTTGTCATCTCCGTGGGACTGCGGCGAGCCAGCGCCAGGGCTCTGGTAGCGAGTTCGCCAAGCTCAACGCTGTCCGTCCCACCCCACACGACTGGAAGGCCGAGCAGGCGCGCCTCTTCGCGAACACTGTGACTATCTGTCACAACGACGCTGGCTGAAAGAAGGGCGTCGTCGAGGGTACCGTCATCGAGAAGCGCCCCGACCTCAACGAACTTCCCAACCACTTGGGCCACCTCCGCTTGTGCGCCGGCTGCAGGGTGTAGTCGGATTCGGATTCGACTGAATGCACCTCGGGGAAAACCCGCGAGTACGTCTGACAGCCAGTCGGCGCTCGCCGAACTCTGCCGCCATGTGGGCGCGACTAGCACCCCGTCTGCCACTCGATGCATCCGCTGCGCCAGGGCCCCCACAGTCGGCACACCTACAACTAGCGGCTGCGCCTGCATACCAGACTCAACAAGGATGTGGGCGCTGCGCTCATCCCAGGCGAACATGTAGTCCGTGCATTCCAGATAACGCCTTGCGTCCACCACCGCACCATGCTGCATTGTGAACGTTGTCGCACCCTGATCGCCAAACGAGTGGGCAACCCCCGCAGGTCTGTGCGCGGAGCAGTCTCCGAACAACGCTGTGATAGCCCTGAGCCCGATACAACTCGCGTACCCCTTGGCATAGACCCACCGCAAGTAGCGAGCCTTCCGTGCCACAAAACGCATAGACACCCTAGACATTGACCCTTCGACAACCGGGCGACGCACAGAAACAAGCGCGGCTATCAGCGCACCCATTGGACGCGGGAGACAGCACCGCCGATCAAGCGAAATCGTATCTTCGGGCAGAATTCCCTCTGGAATATACGGCCGGAACGACCGCACCGCCGCATTAGCGAACAGAACATCTAGTTCACATCGCCTTAGTGCCTCAACGACGGGTGCCAGCTGCCTCCAATGATTCTGCACCTCTGCATAGACAATGACGCTACAGCGTCTACTGGAGACCCGACCCCTCGCGGCAACTGCCTTACCGAGAACCTCGCCAAGAAGGAACGCCGTCCTGCTGTAGCGCACCATACTCCGCCAGCAGGACGAAACGCTACTCACGCACGCACCAACTGCGGCGGCTCCAACTTCCACGGCCCCGCGAAACTCGCACCGGACCCTCACCACCAGATTGTCATCAGCAGATACGTGCTGGCGCATAACGGCGACCAACTCGGGCCATCCGGGAGTCAGCACAGCATGGAGCTGATCCTGGATTACGGACCATCCCCTATCCGCCTCTTCTCGTGGCCGAATCCGATAGATCGATTCGTCTGGCGCAAACACGGTACGCGAGTACGCATCGTTTGTGGAGGGAACAGCTAGCCCCGCACTTGACCATTCCTGGGCGAGATTCGTATCGAGATGGCCTGAGTCTCCAATGGGGAGAACCAGGTCAAATGCACCTGGGGAAATCGACGGCGTGGGACGGCGATCAGTAATCAAGACACACCGATGGTATCCATCGGCGGTCAGTCTGGCAGCGCGATTCCCCCTCATCACATCAAGCTCTGGATGATTCCCCAGCCCATCGCCTGATCGACGTAGTACACAATCAGCACGATGATGGCGATGATCGCCACAGCCACCAGGAC
>JBFHJN010000161.1:0-2771 GCA_041595875.1 Coriobacteriia bacterium | reverse complement strand
GCAGAAAACAGCATCCAGTATTTCTACTGGATCGAGATTGTTTCGGTCAACGGCACCGTAGGCGAGCTCATCGGACCCGCTTCTGCCATTGCCCGTCCGACGATCGAGGAGATGATTGAACTCCTCACCGGCAAGATCGACTCTGGTGTGTTGGCCCAGTCGCTCAAGACCGAGGTGGATAACATCACCACGGTGGGAGCGAACCTGCTGCAGGAAATCCAGGACCGGATTGCTGCAGACAACATCCTGGGAGCTTCGGTACAGTCTGCCGAGACACTGGCGAACCAGGCACTGACCTATGTTGCCGATGAGACGGTACAGCGCACACAGGCACACGACATTCTGGTGCAGCAGGTAGGTGTCATTGCTGGCTTGGTCAATGACAACCAGGGTGCGATTCTCAATGAGCAGACGCTGAGGATCAACCAGGATGGTGTGTTGGCGCAGTCGATCAGCAATACCTATGCCCAGGTAGGCGCGGATATCGCTGCTGCGGTGCAGGCGGAGACGACTGCGCGAACCAGTGCAGGTTACGCATTCGCCTCTGATGTAGCGACGGTGCAATCCACACTAGGCGACGACATCGCCTCGGTTCAGACCACGCTGCAGACCAACATCAATACGGTCGAAGACAACCTGGGGGCGCTCTACCATGTGAAGGTCCAGGCCAATGGCCTGGCAGGGGGATTCGGACTCTACAACGACGGGACAGAAGTCGAGGCGGGGTTCGATGTCGATCGCTTCTGGCTTGGACGTACCGGGGTGACCCTTCGCAAGCCCTTCATCGTTCAGGGAAATGAAGTGTTCATCGACAACGCAGTGATCAACCAGCTCACTGCCGACAAGATCGACACCCGAAACCTCACGATCAAGGATGCCAACGGAGTCATTATCTTCTCGGCCACCCAAGCCCTGGGGCATGCCTACATTGCCAAGGGTAATGTGTTCGATCTGGCGGTAAGCGGGCAGATCAAGAGCGACAACTATGTTGCTGGCTCGGCAGGTTTCAGTATTACCAAGGCAGGAAGTGCCGAGTTCCGCAACGTCACGGTGCGGGGGGATGTCGAGGCCAGTTCGCTCAAAGCGAACACGGCGATGATCAACACCGCACATCTCAATAGCCTATCTGTCACGACGGCGAAGATCAACAATAACGCCGTCACCATCCCGGTGACGTACACAACCGCAGCATCTTTTACCGGCTGGAGCACTGGCTACGTGGAAATTGGGAATATCTATGTGAACCCAGAAGGCGGCACTGTTATTTTGATGTGTTCCGCGAACTGGCAATTGACGAATGCCGCTTGGGTATGGATCCGTATCAGGCACAGCAGCGGGGCGATCGTCGCTGAAACGCGCTCCGTCGGCGTCCTAACAGGCTACAGCGGAGGAGGAGACTCCAACCCTATCTATGAAGGCACCGCTATGGCACTGGGAACACGAGCTGAAGCCGGGACGTACTACATGGATATTCGGGCCGCGACTACTCCGTCTGGATCTCTGGTAACCAATCGAACCTTGGTAGGCATTGGAGCAAAAAAGTGATCATCATCTACAAGAGATCCACGGGAGAGATCACTGGCTCAGTGCGCGATCCGAACGAAAACGAGCACTCGGCCTACTATGAAACCGCAGAGCACGGCGTGTTGATTTCCGATCGGGAGAACCTCGCCAACGGAGAACACTATGTCGATGGTGGCGAAATTTTCGAGAGGCCAGCAAAGCCAGCTCAGTATCACGAATGGGACTGGGGTAGTCGGCAGTGGTACGCAAACATCGGTGCGGCCCGAAATGCTGTCAAGGCTCAATGGAACCAGTGGCGGGACAGGGAGCTCAAAGCCGGTTACGTTCAGGACGGATTGAGATACCACTCAGACGAGACCTTCATGAACGAGCTCTCACTCATACTCAAAGCCTACGAGCGCGGGCATTTCGCTGAGAACTCGCTGCGCACGATCCGCTTGATGGACAACACCAACATGCGGATGGGCTGGTCGGCGGTCGAGAATCTTCTTTTGCAGATTGGTTTGCAGCGGGAGGCAATCTACGCGCAGAGCTGGTATGCCAAGGATGCAATCGAAGAGATGACTTCTATTGAGGCCATTCTGGCAGCAGGACCTCCTGCGACCTGAATTGAATTAAAAACAGACGTGGTATAGGGAAAGAATTGCAATAGCTTTCCGCGTATACTTGCGTCTAATTTAAATCCAGGTAAGGGAAACTTTATGGGTCTCCCTTTAAAAACTACATAAGGCCGATAAAGTAATGTCGAATAAGATCCCCCTGGTTCAGGGTGATAATCTTCCTCGGGTCACTTTGACGCTGAAGGACAAAGATGGCGTTCTGTATGACCTTACTGGTTGTACGGGCGCTGTACTCTATTTCAAAGCCAGGGGCAGCAAGGATGTGCCCACTACGATTCCTTGTACCGTGGACATTCCCAACTCCAAGGTGAGCTTCGAGTTTCCCGATGGGGTATTGGATCGTCCTGCAGGGGAATATGTAGGAGAAGTGGAACTCGACTTCTCGGGCAAGACATTGACTGTCTACGAGATGACGACATTCAAGCTGCGGGAGCAGTTCGCATGAGTGCCGTTGTCCGCAGCTACCGTGCCACGCACAAGGGACCCGGGGAGGTTGTCGAGTACGACGGCGATCCACAGTCGGAACATCTTGTCGAGCCGTGGCGGCTCGAAGAGGTTGGAGATGCTTATAGCGCACCGGAAGATGCCGGACTTCCCAATGACACAAGAATGTTCGGGGGCCGCCGT
>JBFHJN010000160.1:0-2774 GCA_041595875.1 Coriobacteriia bacterium | reverse complement strand
CCTTTCGACCACGCTCGACGATTGCGAGTTGGTGGTCAGGAACGCGGTTGTTGATCCCCACGAACGGGCCGATGGACACTTCCTTAGCTGGCATACTCTGCTCCCTTTTGTCAAGTATATGACAACAGCGCGCCGGGTTCCATCACTGCAGGCCACATGCGCGCAACCACATGCGCTGGAACGTGAACGCGGCGGCAGTATTTGCCGTCATGACCGTCTGCCAGGCTTCGCTCCACCTGCACAACATGTTCGTAGGGTGCTCCCTGGCCGCTCTACGCTGCGCCAGATCCGTGATAATCGTCGCGGTCATGCCCACCCCTCGTTTCGTTGTTTCGCCCGGTTACGCAGCGCTGTGAAGCCTGTCCATGCTGCCACGATTGCAAACCCTATCAGCGGGTCAACACCCAGCGCAGCGGCGATCGCCTCGCCCTGCTCAGTAAGACCGGTGAGCCCAGCGAGCACACCAGCGGTGGCGGTGACAGCGCCGGAGACAGCGATGGGAGATACAGTCAGGTTCGACTCGTCCTCGACCTTCTGGGGCATCAGCGGCAGATCCTCGTCGTTCCCTGCGAGATACAGCGCCGCCTCTCTTGCTCGACGAGCGGTCAGGCCAGTGTGCTCCTGACCCTTCACTTTATTCCACAGGGCGAAGGCTCGCGCAGCGGCGCGGAAGTTCCCGGCGTTGTGCTGCTTGAGCACCGTGGATCGAGCAAATCCCGCAAGCCCGATGTTGTAAGCGAGACTTACAAGTGCCCCGAGTTCGTTCGGGCTTGCCTGACGAGACAGGTTACGTTTGACGCCCGCAGTGAATTCCTGAAGATCGTCCACGAACCACTTGTCAGCGAGTTGCTGCGAAATCTCGTCGCCCATCTGCACGTTTTTCGTGCGCCCCCAGCCAACAGTTGGCTCGCCTGCAGGGCACCTATACGCTTTGAGCCTGCAGCCCTCAGACTTGGCGACTTCCACTACCGCTTCCCAGGCGATCGGCCAATCCAGATTTCGTTCGGGTAGCTGCTGCATATGTCACGTCTCCTCGGATTTGCGCCACAAGGCGTGCGTAGCGGTCGTTGTCCAGAACGGGTGGCACCTGTGTGCCGTATGCAAGTCTACGCGCTCAGCGCCTTCTGGCACAGCGGCACGCCACGGCCCCCACAACTGCGCCCCTTCGGGACGAGACACCAGATGGCCGCGCGGCTCCAGTCGTTCGAGAAACTCGATGTCCACAATACGCGGGAGAGATTTTGGCATGTACACCACCGCGTAAATAGCCGTAGGGTCACACGCCCTCGCCTTGTACAGCCACCCGCTCATAATCATGTGGTCACCTACCCGTGCGTTACTTACGACCACGAAGGGGTCAACGACAGGATACCGCTTGTCAATCCACGGCCCTACCAACGTAACGAACACTGCCGGACCAAGCACGAGCAGTGCTGAGACAAAAACTAGGTCGATAAAACGGTTCGTTGTCATCGTTATTCCAAGTCAATGCCGGCTTTCTCTTTGAGCACCCGTTTCAGCGCAGGTACCCCTGCAAATGCCGACGTAGCAACAATCAGTGCCATGTCGTACCCTTCGATTCCTAGCTTGCCGCACACAAAATAGCTGATATGTCCGCAAAACATACACAGCACCCCACTAGCCAGCGCACTCGACCAGGACGGCTTTTCCCCTTCCCTCACGCGCAACGCGTAGTGGGCTATCCCTCCGTAAAGAGACAACCCTGTAGCGTATAGCGCTGAAAGATTCTCTTTCACGAAGGCCATAAAGCTGTCCGACATCTGCGCTACCGACTCCTTACGACGATCGTACTGTCGTGTGTGCGCGCACTTACAACCGCGTCATATGTCCGCACGGATACATGTTCTCTGAGCCTTCCGAGCAACGCAGCGTCACCGGCAATCGCCCGCGGGGCGGACAAGAGCATGCCGGCCATCGCTCCCTGTCCGACAACATCTACACCATGAGTTCCCTCTGGCGCCGTCAGCGTCAGCGGAGCGAGCGCGCCGTCTGCGGTCGTAACAACAAACGTCGTCGCTTCACCGGTCGGGGCCGTGAGCGAGATCGGAGCAATAGCGGCAGTAGCCGTCGTCGCTTGAGCAGTCGCAGCAGTCGGAGCCGTGAGCGTAATCGCCGCCAGCGCACCGGTGGCGATGTCTTCTGCCAGTCCTTCGCCCGTGCCAGTCGGGGCCGTGAGCGTAGCTGCAGCGAGCGCACCCGTCGCCGTGGCTGCCTGAGCAGACGTACCAGTAGGGGCAACAAGCGCGACAGCCGCCAGGGCGCCTGTAGCTGTGGTCTCACTTACGCCCGTAGCGTCGCCAGTAGGTGCAGCGAGCGAAACCGTAGCAAGGGCGCCAGCGGTGCTAACCACCGTCGCAGATACGCCAGTAGGTACAACAAGCGTGACAGCGGCGAGGGCGCCTGTGGCAACCGTCGTATCCACCGTATCTGCTGTACCCGTAGGCGCAGCAAGCGAAACTACCGCGAAGTCACCTGTACCTGTAGCTGCCGCGGCGTGTGTGCCGGTAGGAGCCGTGAGCGAAACCGCTGCCAGATCACCGGTCGCGGTGGTGGTGTCGACCGTGTCCGCAGTACCTGTCGGTGCGGCAAGACTGACAACGGCGAGATCGCCAGTGGCTGTGCTCTCAACAGCGTGCGTACCAGTCGGGGCCGTAAGCGCAACAGCCGTCAGGTCTCCCGTAGCCGCTACGACTGTCGCAGATGCGCCTGTTGGGGCCGTTAGCGAGATCGCTGCAAATGCACCGGTAGCCGTT
>JBFHJN010000159.1:0-2805 GCA_041595875.1 Coriobacteriia bacterium | reverse complement strand
CGTGGCCTTCCAAGCCTGGATGGACTCATCACGGGACGCGGAGAATGATCCTGCTGTCGCTCGAGCTCGGGTCATGACGCAGAACTATATGTGTTTCGTCTATCTCGGTGAAGCGTGCTTCCGTGCGCTTCGGAAGGTTGCACCGGCTGGTTCCGTTGCCAGGCGTTGCTGTGTATTCCTCACCGACAATCCCGTACGCGCGTTTCGCAACGCTGTCGCACACTCGAACTGGACCTACCGCTCGGACTTCTCTGGACTGGCGTATTGGGCACGCAAGGGTTCGTCCGGAGAGGACGAGGCTCTGGTCAGTTTCAATGTGGATCAGCGGGAGTTGGATTTCTGGCAGGCCCTATCGCGCTGCGTTGCCTACTCGGCGTACACGGCGATAGCGGATGAGTCGGATCGCCCTGCCACATCCATCTAACCCGCGCTTCCACACTGACAAGATGAGGCCCGCGAGCTACGCTCGACAAGACGAGGCAAGTTCGGCCTCATCTTGCAGGTGAAGCGCAAACACGTTAGAGAGAAACACGCAGGCCATTCGCATCGGGGGACGCACATGAGCCGATACGCCGTGTTCGACATCGAGACCACCGGGCTCTCCGCAGCTCACTACCACAGAATTGTGGAGATCGGTGTGACACTCGTGGATGACAGTGGCTCCGTCGTCTACGAGTGGGAGACTTTGGTTAATCCAGAGAGAGATGTTGGTGCGACAGACATCCATGGCATTTCTGCCGCTGATGTCTACAATGCTCCAACATTCCGGGAGATAGCCGGCGAAGTGGAATCGCTGCTGCGCGGAAGAGTGCCCGTCGCCCACAACCTTTCATTCGATGCTCCGTTTCTTGCGTTCGAGTTCCAGCGACTTGGCTATTCAGTACCGCTCGCACCTTCGTCCGGCCTTTGTACGATGAGACTGGCCTCGCGCTATCTTTCGTCAGGCCAGCGCACCCTGGAATCATGTTGCGAATGCATTGGCTGTCACATGGAGACTGCGCACGCTGCGCTGGACGATGCGCGCGCCGCCGCTACCTTGCTTGGCTATTACATCTCCGCCGACGCCGACTTCCTGGCCTCCTGGGCGCCCGTGATCAGTGCTTCTCAGACGAGCATCTGGCCGGAGATCCCCAACTGCTCTGTGGCGTGCGTGTCCCGCAGGAATCCAGCGCCCTTAAGGTCGGAGCACTTCCTGTCTCGGTTGGTCTCTCAATCCGATGTCCGTCCCCCAGCGCAAGAGACAGACGGGTACCTTGTGTTGCTCGATCGCTCACTCTTGGACCGCAACTTGAGCTATCACGAGCAAGATGAGCTGGTCGCCGTTGCTGAAGCAATGGGTTTGTCCCGCGCAGAGGCCATTCTGCTTCATGGGACCTACCTCAAGGCGCTCTGCGGGGTGGCGCTGAAAGATGGGGTCGTGACCGCTGCGGAACGAAGTGAACTTGAGCAGGTGGCTACGTTGCTGGGGCTGACTAGTGATGATGTGGAGCGTGGTCTCGAGAGCTCCCTGAAAGGCGATCAGGCCTTCAGGCCAGGTGGGTTTTCACTTGAACCCGGAGATGCTGTCGTATTCACTGGTGAGGCACCTGGCGTGGATCGCGAGGTTCTCCAGGAAGAAGCGCGATCCCTCGGGCTGCGGCCGACTGGATCTGTGAGCGGCAAGACGAAGCTCCTTGTCGCAGCCGATCCGGACAGCCTGAGTGGAAAGGCACGCAAGGCGCGTGATCTAGGAACGGCGATTGTTGGATACGATACCTACCTTGAGATGATCAGGCCGCTGAGGGCGCGCGCTTTCTAGCCTGGCTTGTGTGTCTCTATCTCGGAGGGGAAACGATGGACATCGGGGGCAAGAAGCGGGTTGCTGAGCTGGAGGCAGAGAACGCCAACCTCAAGCAGTGGGTTGAGTACTTGAAGGGTGTTGACGCTGTTCAGCTTGCCCAGTTGGTCGCTGCTTCTCGTGGTGAGCTTGCTGGGCTTTCGCAACAAGTGGCGGTTGCCAGCGCGGAGCTCGCAGCTGCAAGGTGCAGCATCATCGAAACGGATGAAATTGCGCTTCTTCAAGAGGTTGGGATCTACCAGTATCGGCATCCCCTCGATGATGCTGTTGCGTACAAGTCCCAGCTCAAGCAGGCCAAAGACGCCATGAAGACCTTAGCGAAGTCGGGCGCGGTTCAGGCGGCGCAGGGTTGGGTTGTGAACAACTCCAAGACAGAAGGTGCGAAGATGACGCGCGATCTGTCGAAGCTCATGCTTCGTGCGTACAACGCAGAAGCGGACAATATTGTTAGGACACTTCGCCCTCACACCCTGGCTGCGGCAATCGCGCGTCTTGACAAGGCACGCTCCACAATCGCGAAGCTCGGTAAGATAGTTCAGATCCAAATCACGGAGGACTACCACCGCTGGCGTGTGTATGAGCTTGAGCTGACCGCCGACTACATGGTGAAGGTGGAAGAGGAGAAGGAACGCCTTCGCGAAGAGCGCGCACGTCAGCGCGAAGAGGAGAAGGCGCTGCGTGAGATGGAGGCGGAGCGGCACCGCCTTGAGAAGGAACAGACACACTATCGGTCTGCTCTCGAGAAGCTTCGCGAGAATGGTGATGAGGCTGCTGTTGTTGCGATGGAGGCCATGCTCGCCGAGATTGACTCTGCAATTGCCGGTATTGAGAACCGAGAGGCTAATATCCGCGCTGGTTACGTGTATGTGATTTCGAACTTCGGGAGCTTCGGCGAGCATATGGTGAAGATCGGATTGACCCGTCGCCTCGAACCTATGGACCGTGTCCGCGAACTTGGCGATGCTAGT
>JBFHJN010000158.1:0-2808 GCA_041595875.1 Coriobacteriia bacterium | reverse complement strand
GCAAGCAGCAGAGGCGCAAGGACCTCACGCAGATCATGGCCGCCCACGGCATCCCGTATGTCGCTCAGGCTTCGATCTCGCACTGGAAAGACCTCACAGCCAAGGCCGAGAAGGCCTTTGCGGTGGAGGGGCCGGCGTTTCTGAACGTCTTCGCACCATGCCCCCGTGGCTGGCGCATTCCCTACAACAAGACCGTGGAGATCGCCAAGGCGGCGGTGCAGACCGGCTTCTGGCCTCTCTACGAGGTGGAGGATGGAGTCTTCCGTCAGACCGTCAAGGTGCACAACAAGAAGCCCATCGAGGAGTTCCTCAAGCCGCAGGGCCGCTTCAAGCACCTTTTCAAGCCCGAGAATGCTGAGCTGCTCGCCGAGATACAGGGCGATGTAGACCGTGCATACGACGCGCTGCTGGGTCGGTGCGGAGCTTAAGAGAACGACCGGTCTTGAAGAGGTACGTTTCTTGCTTGCATATCAGGGGTCCCGCCTATTTTGCGGGGCCCCTGATGTTATGATGAGCGGGTGACATCGCTACGCGAGCTGTGCGAAAGGATCAAGAATGAGGCGACTCATCAGCTTCGCTCTACCTGCGCTGCTCACATTGTCGATGCTTGGAGGGTGTACGCCAGCTGCGGATGGCGCAAGTACTGCGCCTGATACCGGAGGGGAGCAGCTCCGGGTCTCCGGTTCGGGTACCTGCCTTCCGCTCATTCAGATCCTCACAGGCGAGTACACGAGTGACTCGGAATTCGTCTTCTTGCCCGGCCTCCATTCGGGTGGCGGCATAAAAGGCGTTGCCAATGCCGACCTGGAGATAGGTGCCGTCTCCCGCTTCCTTTCTGACGACGAAGCGGCCCTTGGACTTGAGTACACGCTGCTCTCCAGCGATGGTCTGGTCCTTGCCACGCACCCCTCCGTCACCATCGAGGGGCTGTCCACCGAACAGGTCCGGGACATCTACTCGGGCGTGTATTCCAACTGGACCGAGCTTGGGGGACCGGATCTTCCGATCACGATCTTGGACCGCAACGAGGACGAGTCTGCAAAGATCATCCTTCGGCAGTACGTGCTTGGACCGGATCTGGAGATCACGCCCAAAGCCGTCAATCTGTACTACGAGCCGGACATGATCGAGGGGCTGCAGTCAACGGCCGGTTCCATCGGGTACTTCTCGCTGGGCTACGGGTTGTCCCAGGACGTGCCGGTCCACTATCTGAAGCTTGACGGTATCAGCGCCACTGTTGAGAACATCGAGAACGGGACGTACCAGGTGGTGCGACCCCTGGGTGTTGTCACAGCCGAGGATGCCTCAGATGAGATCATCGCGTTCCTGCAATGGGCGACGAGCGCAGAGGCCAGGGACCTGATGAAGAGCCAGGGATTCGCGCCAGCGAAGTGACGAGAGCCGAATGACACTGAACCCCTTCGGGAAGCATCTGCATAATCAGATCATCGTGCCGCTTGTCGTGGCTACTCTTGTCGTAGGCGTGATGGCTACTTTGGTGGCGTGGGCTCTGCTCGACCAGATCATCAATGGCTGGATCGACGAGACAGCGTCTGCGACATCCGTGAGTGTTTCGGCGCGGTTTGACGACAAGAGCGAAGAGATGCAGCGTGCGGTCAAGCTGGCTGCGGAGAACTCGCGGTTTGTGGAAGCGGTGCAGAGCGGCGACGCCATGACGATCTCCGCGCAGCTTGTGGGCACGAGCCAGGCGCTTGATGCCCCCAACCCCGGCTATCAGAAGGTCGACACGAGCAACCTGATGCTTCTTGACGAGGCCGGCGTCGTGATCGCCTCTACCGGCGGGCTGACGGTCGCTCCGGGGCAGACTCCGCTTGGTGACAAAGACCTCAACTGGATCAGCCTCGCGATGAGCCATCCGATCATGATCCAGATAGCCGGCGAGGAGACCCTCACCGCGCTTGAGCCTGTGAAGGGTCCGGATGGAGAGGTCTATGCCCTCGCGTACTCCCAGATCATAGGCGACGCGTTCGTAGCGGACTTCCGGACGGGTGTGCAGACGGGGCTTGCGCTCTACAACGAGGATCTTGTGCCTGTGGGGATCGACATTCCCGATGAGCTTGGCGGCACAAGCATGGCAGCGCAGCTCGAGAGCCCCGAGAGCGTTGTCATCGAGGCGCTGAGGGAGTCGGAGCAAGACCCCGGCCTGTCGGTAACGCGCAAGCTGGTCTTCGAGGGTACCGAGTACCGTGTTGTCGCCACCCAGATCCTGTTCGAGAACGACCCTACGCGTACGGCGTCGTATCTGGTGACCGTCCTGGGTACGGGGGTCGCCGAGCAGACGCGGGTGACCACTCGCAACCTCATCATGCTCTGGTCGGTTGTGGCGGTCGCCTCGCTTCTGGGGCTCAACTGGTGGGTGGCGCGACGCGTCTCAGATCCGCTGACGGCGCTGTCCCAGAGTGTGGCGCGTGTCGCAGAGGGCGACTACTCCACCAAGGTCTCTTTCGAGGGCTCCAATGAGGTCTCGGATCTGAGCGAGAACTTCAACCGGATGACTGACTCGCTGCGCGATCGCAGCGAGAGTCTGACCAAGAAGGTCCTTGAGCTCGCGACGCTCTATGAGATGAGCCGCGCACTGGGCTCAACGCTCG
Source organism: Coriobacteriia bacterium (assembly GCA_041595875.1). Lineage (GTDB taxonomy): Bacteria > Actinomycetota > Coriobacteriia > Anaerosomatales > Anaerosomataceae > UBA2279. The sequence continues at coordinate 196 of JBFHJN010000158.1, read as the reverse complement.
ACCTGGATGTGCTCCTGGACTCCGTGTTGGATTCTGCGATGCGGATATTCAACGTGGAGATCGGCTACGTCACCTTGCGTGACCGCGAGACCGCCGAATTGCATGTCCGCGCGTGGCGTGGTGGCGGTGCCCAGGCAGACGAGTCTGCGGTTCGGACCTCTATGTCGGAGTGGGTGATCCGAGAGGGACGACCGCT
>JBFHJN010000157.1:0-2874 GCA_041595875.1 Coriobacteriia bacterium | reverse complement strand
GCCGTGGCGGACCCGGCGAACTCGGCCACGCCCGTCGCGGTTCCCACCAGCAGCTGGTCCGTCGGGCCGGAGATCCCCGCCCCATAGAGCGGCTGGCCGGCGTCGAGGCGGCAGTACGACCCGGCGGCCTCGTCGAGTCGGAGCAGGAAGGGCTCGGCCGAGGCGCCGATCGGGTAGGTCGGATCGACCAGACCGAGCAGATAACCGTCGTGGTGGGCGAGGCGCAGGTTCTGCCGCGCCGCGCCGAAGGCCGCCCGCCAGTCCTTGCGCGTGAACAGCGCCTGGCTGTCCCGGATCGAGGGCTGGCCCCCCGCCACTGACACCAAGCCGTCGTTGCTCGCGTAGGCCGACACACCCTCAACTCGCGCCATGGCCGTGTCGCTCCAGCCCGCCTGGTCGATCGGCAGGTAGGTCTGGCTCATTTGCGTCGGGTGTGCGCCGGAGATCATGAACGAGGGCCCCGCGGTGGTCACCAGGATGCCGCCCTCGACGGGTAGGATGCCGACGCCTGCCGAGGGCAGGGTCATGCGATAGGGCCATGCGTGCGGCCGGTACGGCTCGCTGAAAACCACGTCCTTGCCAGAGAAGCAGGCGAAGAAGCCGTTGCCCACGTAGGTGAGGTTCGACATGGTGGCCGGCGGCAAGTCCCACTCGGCGCTCTGGAGCGTGGTGGTGGTCTGCACCGTGTCGCTGCTGTCGACCAGCACCGCGGTGCCGGCCAGCGGCACCGGCGCGGCGTTGATGAGGAAGTAGTCGGCGGTCGCGCCGTAGGTGCGGTAGAACGAGATCCCGCTGAGCACCTGTTCGCCGGCCGTGGGGGCGTGGGTGACGGTGAAGGTGACCGACTGCCCCAGCTCCTTGTCGAAGGTCACCGGTGTGCTCGGCGCGCTCTCCTCGCCCCAGATGTTCGTGGCCACGGCCACCACCGTCACGCTCTCGATCTCGCCGCCGGTCGCCGTCCCCAGCACGGGCACTGGCGCGGCCGGCGCGGTGACCCCCACCTTCCAGTACGTGGCCGGCTCGCCCGGTGTGGAGCCCGACAGGGTCATGTCCGAGGTGCGGGCCACGCGCAGCGGGTCGCCGTGCTTCAGGTAGTAGACCCGGCCGAAGCTGTCGTCGATGGTCGGCGCAAGGAAGGCCCGGGTGGGCTTGTTCCAGCAGAAGAAGCGCTGGCCGTCGTCGGTGAATAGGGCGCGCACCGGCTGGGCGCCGGCCGCCGCGGTGAACGGCGTGCCGAGTCCCTTGAGCGGGCGCAGCTCGCCGTGGGCGAAGTCGCAGTTCTTGGCGTAGCTGGCGGCGCCCACCGGCAGGGTGTGGCTCGGCAGGCGGGGCACCTCCCCGTTGAATTTCTTGATCGACAGCACCGTCACTTGAGCATTCCTTCGGCGATCAGGGCCGCGCGCACCACCGGCAGGGCTACGAGCCAGCGGCCGTACTTGTCGGTCTTGATCGAGGTGAACTGGATCGCGGACCCCGGCGGGCAGGCGCGCTCGGCGCACTCCGTGGCCTCCTTGAAGCGCGGTTGCCCGCGCTCCGGCGTGTCCACGCCGAGGAGGCGGAAGCGCTGGTGGGTGATGACGCGGAAACCCAGGTCCACAAACAGGTCGACCGTGTCCCCATCCACCCAGCGATCCACGATGGCGTTGTAGGTGTAGAGGTTCATACGCCGGCCATCGCCCGCAGGCCCGTGCGCCAGAGCGAGAACCAGAATCGCATGTTGGCCACCACCACGGTCTCGAAGGCGGCACTCTGATTGCAGATTTCAGAGACCGGCCGCTGGCGAGCGGCGCGGTACTGAGCAAGATCGGTCACTTTCTGGGCGTGCATGGGTCACCTCAACGAAGTTTGCGGCGGGAGTCGTCCCACCGAGCCCACATTGTAAACCCGAGCGTGATCAGAGTAACCCAGGGTGTCAGAGTCGAGATCGTGGCCTCGCCCAGGACGGGGGCGACGGCGCTGACCACGGCGCTCACATCCTCGGCGCCGAAGAGGGCCACGGGCGCAGCGAGGGCCACGCCGGCCACGCCGGCCTTCATGGTGCGGGAGGTCGTGAGCGGCTTCACCGAGGGGGCGAACCCGGCCATCACGGCCGCCCGCTCGTAAGTCGCGTCGTCGTACCACTCCTTGCGCCCGTACTGCTCGGGCGGCCCGTTCTCGTGACGCACGATCGCGGAGGCCACTTCGAGGTTGATGTGCTTGTCGAGGAAGTCCAGGCGCTCGTCCGGGTCGAAGCCGGTGAGCCGGCACGCATGCTGGACGTAGGCACCAGTGTTGTTCTCTTTCGTGGGTGCCCATCGGTCGATGACCCCGCGAAGCGTATCCAGACCATGTCGCTCCTGGTAGGTGATCAGCAGGCGCATGAGGCAGCGCAGGCCCGCCTCCGGCGTGTCGAAGACGATGAAGCGCGGGTCCCCGCTCTGATCTGAGGCCATACCGAGCCAGCGGTCCTTGGTGCGGTCCACGTTGCCCGGGTTGTGGTTGCGGATGCCTCTCGGCAAAGACTTGGTCATGATCTTCTCCTGCTACCTGTAGTGGTTGAATCGCCGATGTCGGAACACGGCACGTAGATACACCCGGTCTCTGTCCGCCGCCACAAGTGCGGCGGCGCCAAGGGCGAAGAACGTCTCCGGGGCACTTGGGATGTAGTCGATGAAGACGATCATCCCCAGGCGGCCGATCGCCCCCACCAGCAGGGAGACGGAGGCCACGCGCAACAAGAGGCGGGTGTCGGAACCCATCCTCGCCACCAGGGGCTCAACGTAGATGAAGACCATGACCGAGGCGGTGGCGCACCCGAGCTGGTAGATGAAGTCCATGGGCTATTTCTCCTGTGTGCGGGAAAACCGAAGTCGAACCGCCTCGAGCACCCCGTAG
>JBFHJN010000156.1:0-2913 GCA_041595875.1 Coriobacteriia bacterium | reverse complement strand
GACGACCTGGTGGAGGAGGCGGAGGGGCAGCCCCTCGTGGTGTTCGCCATGTCACGGCAGCTGATCGAGCTGGCCGAGGATCGTCTCCGCAAGCGCAAGGTGGCGTTTGGTTCGATCCACGGCAACGTCGACCTGCCGACGCGCCAGGAGAGCGTTGAGGCGTTCCAGCAGGGAAGGTTGCAGGTGATCTTGGCCACCACCGGAGCTGGAGGCGAGGGCCTAACGCTCACGGCAGCGAACGTGGTAGTGTTCTTGCAGCGGCCCTGGTCGCTCATCGAGAGCAAGCAGGCGGTGGACCGTTTGCACCGACCCGGCCAGGAGCGTGAGGTTCAGGTGATCGACCTGGTGGCGCCGGGCACCGTGGAGGAGTATCGCCTGGAGCGCCTGGCCGCGAAGGAGGACCGCCTACAAGAGGTGGTTCAAGATGAGCAGACGCTCAGAGAGATGTTGAGGTATCGAGGATGAAGCGCAAGTACAAGCCGACACGCGCCGGGTGGTACAACTGCAATGAGGACCCGGACAACTGCAAGGCCAAGTTCGAGACGGTTTTCAAGCTGGCCGGCCACATCGGTGCGCGACACCGCCGCTTTGTCGAACCCACGCCGATCGAGCATGGCACGCCCAGCGGCTACGCCAAGCACCTGCGCCGCGAGGGCAAGGGCAAGGCCTGCGCCGAGTGCCGTGCCGCGCACGCCAAGTACGAGCGCGAGTACCGCGCAAACCGGGCCAAGAAGGAGGGCCAAGATGAACCAGCAGGAGCCGCAGCCAGCTAGGTACTACACCAACTCGGAGCTGTGGACGGCACGTCGGTGCCGACGGCGTTGGTGGTTGACGTACTACCGACAGCTGAGGCGCCGCAAGGACGAGTTCAACGCCAGTCGTACCACGGGCGTCATCGTGCACGACGCGTTGGCGGTGTACTACGAGACGGGCGCACACCCACTCGGGATCGTGCAGCAGCACGAGCTGGCGCTCAAGGACCTCTACGAGCCGGAACTGACGGCCGCCGAGACGCCGGACCTGGAGCGTGAGCTGGTGGACGCGGTCAGCTACGCGGCTGCCATCGTCACCGGCTACGTGGAGTGGTTGGCAGAGACCGGGGCGGACCAGGGCCTGCGCCTGATCGCCACCGAGAGCGAGGTGGCCGCGCCGCTACGTGATGATTTAGGTGCACCGCAGCTGAGCGTCATGGGCGACCCCATCTACCTGCTGGGGAAGCTCGACGCGCGCTTCGAGCACGAGGAGCTGGGCTTTCGCTTCTTCATGGACCACAAGGTGGTGCCCGACCTCGTGAAGTTCCCGAAGTGGGCGCACCTGTCTCCCCAGATGCTCATGTACCACCTCATCGAGTACCTGACCACTCAGGAGCACGACCCGCGGATGGATGGCGGGGTCTACAACCTGCTGCGCAAGTCCAAGCGCACCGCGCGCGCCAAGCCGCCCTTCTACGCGCGACACGAGGTGCGGCACAACCTCACCCAGCTGCGCAACTACTACATACGAACGGTCTCCGAGATCGCTGACGTGGAGACCATGAGCTCGCGGCTGCAGCAGGGTGAGCACCACCTGGTAGTGTGTCCACCCAACCCAGATGAAAGCTGCACCTGGCAGTGCCCGTTCTTCAGCGTGTGTGGCATGCTGGACGACGGGTCCGACGCGGAGGGTTACCTCGCCGAGGCCTTCGAGCCGAGTGACCCGCTGGAGCGCTACACGGACATCGAGAAGCGCTGACAGGTTGAGACAACAGGAAGGAGGTTGTCATCTACAGAGCACTAAGTGCGTGCATCCACGGCGAATCAGGAGCCGGGAAATCCTGGTTGGCTGACACCACGCCAGCGCCGCGTCTCATCTTGGACGCGGAGGGTGGGTCGCGCTTCACGCCATCACAGCCGAAGCTCCTGTGGGACCCGATGCAGTCGGCACCACCTGAGGCCGACGGCTCGTGGCTGACGGCGGTGTCCTTCATCCGAGACTTCGACGACATGCACCGCGTCTTCCAGTGGCTCAACTCGGGCCGGCACGCGTTCCGCTCCGTGTCACTGGACTCACTCACTGAGATTCAGAAGCGGTGTTTGGATGCCATCAGCGGGACCAACCAGCCCACCCAGCAGAACTGGGGTGAGCTCCTGCGCAAGATGGAGTCGCTGGTGCGGCAGTTCCGCGACCTGACGATGCATCCCACCAACCCATTGGAGGCGGTGGTGTTCGTCACCACCACACAGGTGGACGACAAGGGCTGGACGCGCCCGCACGTGCAGGGACAGCTTCGTCTGACCCTGCCCTACTTCGTGGATGTCGTTGGCTACATGTACACGCATGTGGCCGCAGAGGGCCAGCTGGAACGCATGTTGATGGTTCAGCCCTACGGCAACTACATCTGCAAGGATCGGACGGGAAGACTTCGACCGATCATCGAACAACCAAACATCGAGACGATGATGGAGGACATCTATGGCCAACAGCTCATGGGCTGATCTTCAGAACCAGGCAACGCAAGGTGGCGGCGCGCTGGTACCAGAGGGTCCGTACAACGCCTACGTCGACGAGTCGCGCTCGGAGCATGCCAGCTCCGGAAAGCCGATGATCGTGGCGCGGTTCAAGATCGCCGACGGTCCCTACGCCGGCACGTCGCTCTACAACAACTTCGTCCTGTCGGACGACAACCCAAACGCGCTGGGCTACTTCTTCGAGCAGCTGGGCGCGCTGGGCTGTGACCAGGCGTTCTTTGCGGCCTGCCCGCCCCCGGCCTCAGGAGGCATGGAGGCGATCGCCAACCGGATCATGGGGCAGTACGCCGTCGTCGTGGTGGGGCACCGCACCTGGCAGGGCAAGACGCGCAACCAGGTGAACGACGTCAAGCCGTACGGCGGGGCACCGGCTGCGGCGGTACCACAGGTTCCGCAGGCCCCCGCG
>JBFHJN010000155.1:0-3008 GCA_041595875.1 Coriobacteriia bacterium | reverse complement strand
CCCCTGCCGTGCGTCGACACGTTGTTGTACGAGCCACACCACCCGTGCAGCTTGGGTTCGTGGCTCTGGTTGGTGTGCGCCGGGGTGTCCCGCAAGACGTAGAACTCGCTGCCAGTGTTGGAGTTGCTGTGCTCCACCAGAAACCCCTTCTGCCCCAGTTCCAGTTCCTCGTCCGGTCCAATCCACATCGTAGTCATTTCACATCTCCGTTACTCCCCGGTGTTCCGCGCCGGGACGGCCCTACCAAAGCAGTGTAGCCACCGCCTAGTCCCAAATCCAGTGCGTCTCGAGCACCGCACCCACCTTCACCTTGATGTACCCAAGCTCGAGCCCGGTGACGGCGTGGCTCAGGGCGATGACGTCGCCGGGTTCTCCAGTGTCCATGATGCGCTGAGTGCAACGCGGGATGGCGGTGTCGAGCCGGGCGTAGCGCCGGGTGTTGATCGGCTGCCGCTTTCGGGTCCATGTGGCAACGATGTCCCAAGTCACTGGGTCGCCTCCGGGTTCGTCAATCCAAACGCGAAGCTCTCCCTGCCTTCGCGCTTCTCCTGCACTGCCACCGCCTTCGCCACCGCGCGCTGCTCATCGGTCACCTCGGTGTAGTCGACGCCGAACATGGCAGCGGCGCGGTGTTTGTGTAAGTCGATTCCGTAGGTCACGGTCTTTCCCCCTTGGCGTAGTGCTCTTGGACAGCGGCGCAGAGACCCTGCATGCTGCCCACCATGTCCAGCGTTTCGTCGCTGAACCGGAAGCCGTGCCTGACGGCTTCGACGGACATCGCAAGGGCGATCCGCCCCGCTTGACTCGCGTAAGCCTCCAGGCCCCGTACATACGCCTCTTCCAACAACACCATTCCACTCATAGCTTTCTCCATGTCAGTGCTTCTTGAACGCAACTGGTTCAGTCGTCGACCAGCAGATACCGCAGGTCAGACACGACTTCGTTTGCCCGGTCTGCTCCGGGCACCGGATGCCAAACCCGTCGACGTTAGCAGACATTGGGCCTCCCTGGTCGGAGAATCTGATCCAGACGCGGTCCTCGTCGTTGAGTGCGCCCACCGCCTGCCCGATGGGCGAGGCCCGGGGCCAGTGAGTGAACCCGAAGATGAGCAGGCCGGGGTGCTTGTCCAGCATGCGGCGCCAGAACTGCGTGTACTCGACCGAGAAGAAATCCCCGAGCACGTGCAGCCGCAGCAACACCTTCCGGTACATCCGCAGCATCTCGTCGAGCTCGGTCTCGAGCCGGGCCTGCAGTGCCTCCGGGTCTCGGTGATCTACCCGCTGCGTGAACCGCATGTTGTTGCCGAAGCACGCCGCCCACTGCTTGCAGTCGGACGAGCACGTCGCCCGCTCCTCCAGCGTCAAGGTGTAGAGGGGCACGCCCCGCCACTTCCCCCTTGCCACAATGAAGAACCCGCCTCCCAACTTCTTGTTGTTGGAGGCGGGTTGCAGTAGCCGCTTCGGAACATCCACCGGCTTGACCCTCGTCAGGAAGATCGTTCGCCCGTCTTTCAGGGCCTTGTGCTCAGGTCTCAACTGCATGCACGACCTCCGCCTTGGCTGCCTGGGTGGTCTTCAGCCGGTAGGGCCACCCGGCGTGCACCACCTCGTAGCCCTTCCGACCCAAGGTCTTGACCACGGTATAGTCCCGGCCACCGTAGCGCAGCACCACGCCCTCCTTGATCTTGGGCCGCGCCTTCTTCGCGTGGACCTTCTTCCAGCACGCCTCACGCCAACCCTTGGCGTGCTCGTTGTCGGTGGGGGTCAGAAGCTTGAGGATCTTCTCCGGGCAGTCGTAGTAGTACGGGCCTTCGTCTTCGCCCATGTCCTTCCACCCGAAGTTGTATTCGTCCTTGGGTTTGAAGTCGATCAGGATCACGCCGGCGAACACCTTGCGCTCCCCAGTGCGGTCGTCGACCCGCTCGATGGCGACATACAGCTCCCGCATCCTGATCAACGCAGAGTCGAGCACGGCGTACCGCGCCGTTTCTCCGGTCCACCACAGCACGCCCCGGTCAATCAGGAACTCGGTCACCGGCACGCCCTTCGGTTTGTATGTGTAAGTCCAGCCCATCTCAGTTCTCCTCAATCAAGTGGTGAAGTGGCGCCCCACCCTCGTCGCAGATATCGCAGCCCAGAAGGCTGATCTCGTCCTCGTTCTCGTAGCACCACTCCATGACGTGGTCGGGGAAGAGGTCGTGGTTGTCGCTCTTGACCGAATGCATCCCCATTTCGTGGCGGTACGCCCCGGCCGCCGCAGCCATGAACCCGAGCATGCTGGCGAAGGGCTCGACCATGCTGGCGAAACCCTGGCAGCCCGATCGCAGGTCGCTGGTGTGGTACTCGAACGTCGGGGTGTCTAGCACGAACACGGCCTGGTCACGGCCGTCGGGTGCGGCTTCGTGGTCGATGCGCAGTAGGCTCAGGTGGCTGTCGCCGATGCGCAGGCCGGGCGCCAGGCGGGCGGTGCGCAGGCTGGGCGCCGGGCTGACAGTGATGATGAAGGGCGGGTGTAGTTTCATGGTTGTTTCTCCTCAATTAGGCCGCGTGCGATCGTGGTCTCGATCACGTCGTAGTCGGTCAGGGGCTGTCCGAGGAACTGGTGAGTGGCTACGTACCGGCCACGCACAAACTCACCCGCGAGGTTGTACGAGGCCCAGTAATCCACAACCGTATAGATGCGACCGTGCTTCCCACCTGTCTTAAAGGTAGTGCCGACACCGAACTTGGGTTTTACGGCTTGTCTCATGGCATGGCCCTCTCACCAACGAACTTGAAGTTGCGGATGCGCCCCTCTTCGTCGCCCTCATCCCGCATGTACTGGATGGCGTCTACCAGGTACTCGTCGGCCGGGACCTCGTCGTCGTCCTCGACCTCGAATTGGATCTGGATCAGCTTTCGCATTGTTGTCTCTCCTTGACGTACTTCGTGATGGCAAGCTGTGCTGCCCGGTAGGAAACCACCCGGGTGCTGTTCCGGGTGTCGGCGTTGAGCCAGAACACGGGGCTG
>JBFHJN010000154.1:0-3014 GCA_041595875.1 Coriobacteriia bacterium | reverse complement strand
ACGATGATGCACTCCACGTACTCGGTTTCGTACTCTGCGACCGCTTCGATTGCCTCCTCGATGGTGAGACCGTACTTGAGCACGGTTTCGGTAGGGGCATGGATGATGGTGTAGGTACGTTCCACTTGAACGTCGGGCATGTTGTCTCTCCAATCAGTGTTTGGACTGCATAGGAGCCCGCAGGAGCCGTTCTAGCGCCTTGGGCAGGGGGTACCCTACAGCCACAGTGTTGCGCGGCTTGTAGGGCCTTAAAACCACACACTGCTGCCCACTACTCGAGTGGGCAGGGTCTGGGGTTTAGGCGGCCTCGCTTGCAGGTACTTTGGGGAGCACCGCGTTTTGGCGGATGCGGTAGGCTAGCTCGGCCGCTTTGATGGCTTCGGCCAGTTCGGCGTCGCCTTCATCGGACAGTTTCTTGATGACGCGAGCAAGGTACTTGCCGGAGTCCCAGATGCTTTCCGGCTTTTCTTTCCCAACGATCTTGTCCCAACGCGGTGCCGCTTCCATCGCGGCGCGGTACTCGGCGTACTCGTCTTCGTTGGACACACGCTGCTCCTTCGCGGCGTGCTTGTTGACGACGAATCGCTCGTCCTTGATGCGGACGGGAAGGAACAGTTCGGCCCACGTCGTGAGCCCTTTCAGCCGGGTGCCGGTGCCAACTGCGTCCAGCAACTGGTTCAGCGGCGTGGTGTTGCCGTCCTTCATCACGTAGAAGCCGCAGTGAATCAGCGCTTCTTGGACGTCGCCAGCGAACTTTTCGGCGGACTTGCCGATGGACGATATCTTGGCGGACAGTTGCTTGGTAGTCATGATGGTCATGGTAGGTTCTCCGATGCAAAGCGCGACACCCTCCCCGTGAGGATGCCTCGTGCTGCACCGCAGCACATCCTGTCTGGTGGCTATGGGCGAGCGGATACGATCCACCAGCTTTGCCGACAGGATTAGGTCGCAATGTTTTCGACATGCTTGTCGCGGTAATTGACGGATTACCGGCCGGTAGAGCCCCGCTTGGGACGTGCTCTACTACACAGCTTGGTCGAGACATGGTTTCTATTCCATGCGCCGTGTCATCCCCATGCGGGGCCGTGGTCTTTGTCGGGCCTCACGCCTAGTTACCTAGTCGCGCCTCACTCGCCATTCGCTAGTCGGCTTGGACGCTTTCGCGCAAGACTCCGACCCCCGAGATACGCTCGCATTGCGTGTATCCGCTGGACAAACCGCCAACCTTTCCCGCTTTCAGCCGACACCACGGCGCACGAGTGCGTCTTATGTGGGCGGCATCCAGTTCGCGCCGCGTGCTAGGCGGCGGGGAGGCGCTCCGGGCATACCAGACGGGGATTGATGACCGCTGGCACTAGTGGCGAACGGTTAAGCCCCCCTATGGACCACGGCGGCCAGGCCCCCGCCCCCTCTCCTTACCCTCCCCTCACAGAGCAGACCTAGTTTTCTACCCTGTAAAGTTCGCTACAAGTTACCTCGCGCCCCTCGACACCCCGCCCATTTCAGACGTGTAGACCGTACGGCTACCTGGTCCATCGGGGGATGTGGTGCAGTTAGACGTGTAGCCCCACAGTTGTCCTGGTTGAGGTGTCGTCAGCGCCCACCCACTTGACCCCTTGCACCCAGTGTGCTAATTACCGAGCATGGATACCTACGACGAAGATCACACCCAGACCACACCGGAAGATGCCATTGAGGCGTTGATGCCGGGGATGTCCCCTGCTGCCGTCATCGAGGCGATGGAAGACCCTGGTGTTTTCGAGCAGCTTTCCCGTGGGATGCTGTACGAGCAGATGGTGACGCTCCGCGCCCTTGCCGTTAATCAGTCGTTCCCGTTGTCGCAGCGCATGGAGTTGGCGAAGTGGTTGTCAAAAATGGGTAAGGTGGAGTCTCCTGTGCAAAACCTGCCGACTGGTGCACAACTCCCGATGATCCAGATCGTCTTCCCCAATGCGCACCGCACTACGACCATCTCAGGCACGAAGCAGTCCCACACATTGCTCGACGTGACCGCAGATGACTAAATTCGTCGCTACACCCACGATGGAGGACTTCATGCTCTCCGAGTCGTACGTGCGCGTACTGGCTGGCCCCATCGGTGGAGGGAAGTCGGTGTGTTGTGCCCACGAGTTGATGCGCTGGGCCTGCGACCAGAAGGCGAACGATCAAGGGGTGCGGAAGACACGGTTCATCGTGACGCGTAACACTGCCGATCAGTTGCGTAGCACCACGAAAAAGACCATCGACGACTGGTTCCCGCCTGGGGTGTATGGGGAATACCGGGCGACGGACAAGACGTACTTCTACCGCATCGGCCTGCCTGACGGTACGACGGTGGAGTCCGAGTGGATGCTGGTGGCGTTGGACAAGCCGGAGGACATCCGCAAGGCGCTGTCGCTTGAGGCGACGGGTCTGTGGGGCAACGAGGCACGAGAGCTACACCCGGACGTTGTGGATGGCCTGCTGATGCGGGTAAACCGCTTCCCGTCCATGAAGGACGGCGGGCCGACGCGGGCGGGGGCGATTTTCGATACGAACATGCCAGGGGAAGACACCTGGTGGCACAAGAAGATGGAGTTGGAGACGCCGCGGAACTGGAGCGTACATATCCAGCCAGAAGCGGTGCTGCCCGTCGACGAGTGGATCGAAAAGTACAGCGAAGACCCGCCAGAGGCTGCCGTTGCAGAGGACGCCGAGGGTAACCAGTACGCTGTGGACCCGGCGCATGACAACTACGACAACCTGGCGAAGGACTATTACCCGAACACGCTCGAAGGGAAGACCGAGGAGTTCATCCGGGTATATCTGCGGTGTCGGTATGGGCGCAGCGTCGGTGGGTTGCCGGTATATGACAAGACGTTCAGGAAAGAGCGCCATGTCGCCAAGTCACCGCTGACCGTAATCCGGTCGGAGAGTTATCCGCTGTGCATAGGACTTGACTTCGGACGAACCCCTGCCGCGGTTATCGGGCAGCTTACCCCGAGGGGAGGGGTGAATATCCTGTCCGAACTGGT
>JBFHJN010000153.1:0-3101 GCA_041595875.1 Coriobacteriia bacterium | reverse complement strand
GGTCTTCAAGCGACATCATGATCGAGTCCCGGCGCAGCAATCGCATGACCGTCATCTCGCCCTGCACCGTGGGCAGCACGGCGACACGGAAGTCGACCGACTTGCCATCGAGCACCACGCCGAATCTGCCGTCTTGCGGTATGCGTTTCTCGGCGATATCCATGCCCGAGGCGATCTTGATTCGGCTGATCAGCTGGCGGTGAAGCTTCTTAGGGCTACGCACGACTTCCTGACAGACGCCGTCTATCCGATAACGGACGCGCAGCTCGTTCTCAAGCGGCTCAATGTAGATATCGCCTGCGCCCTGGCGGATCGCCTCGGTGATCACGAGGTTCATCAGCTTCGCGACCGGTGCTTCTTCATCGCTTGCGGCCTCGATGTCGTCCGCCTCATCGGCGACTGACGCATCCTCCAGGTCGCCGACCATCTCGCTCACGTTGGCGTTCATGGTGGCGAACTTGTCCAGTGCAGCCACAAGGTCGCTCTCGGTCGCGACAACCGGACGGATCTCGTATCCGGTCACTATGCGCAGGTCGTCGATGGCGAAGATATTGGCCGGGTCGGCCATTGCAACGACCAGCTCGTCATCCTGGATCTTGATAGGAAGCACCTGGTGGCGTCGGGCGAGATCGATCGCCAGCATGGTCGCCGCCGCAGGGTCGATCTCATACGAACCAAGATCGACGAAAGCCAGCGACATGCTCTCGGCAACAGCCTGGGCGATCTTCTGCTCGGTTGCGATGCCCTCGTCGACCAGCACCGCCGTAAGCGATCGACTGTCGGTCTCAGCCAGCGCCGCGGTCAGCTGCTCCTCGGTGACGACGCCCGCGTGTACCAGGACTTTTCCCAGTCTCTTTCCGGAGGCGGCGCTCACGTACAGTCACCCTCCCTCACGCGCGCATGCTCGAGCGCCTCCTCGGCGGCGGCACGCATGATGTCACGCGGCGCGCGCGTCTGCGCGGACTCCATCCAGATGTCTATCGCGAGCGCACCCTGTGCGACGAGCATGCCAAGGCCTCCCATCGCCTTGGCTCCGGCGGTGCGAGCCGCAGCACGCAGCGCGGTGTCGGCGCACGCATACGTCATGTCGCAAACAACCTGGCTTGCCGAGAGCCACTCCGCGGGAACGGGACTCGGGTCATCAGGCGCCATCCCAAGAGAGGTCGCGTTCACGATAAGGTCGGCGCTTCGCACCGCCTCCTCGGCATCCGGGCCCAGAGTCACCGAAGCTACTTGCATGCCTCGCAGATAGCCTTCGACGCGTGCCAGCATCTTGTCCGCCTTATCGAGGTCACGACCGGCGATGGTGAGATGCGCCGCCTTGCCAAGCACGAAGGCTACCATTGCGGCTCCTGCGGCCCCGCCGGTTCCCAAGACCACCACCCGGCGGCCCTCGGGCGTGAATCCTGTCTCCTCGGCCAGAGACTCCAACAGACCGCGACCGTCGGTGTTGTAACCGATCAGGCGGCCGTCAACGCAATGAACGGTGTTCACGGCGCCCGCCATCTGGGCGAACATGGCCACTTCGTCGCAAAGCTCGAGCATGAGCGCCTTGTAAGGCATGGTGACGTTGAACCCGACGAACGAAAGGGCACGCAGCGCACTGACGACTCGCATGAGCGAGCCTTGATCCGGCGTGGCCAGCGGCAGATAGGTCCAGTTCAGGCCGAGGCTCTCGTAAGCGGCGTTGTGCATCGCGGGCGAAAGCGAGTGCTCGACCGGCCACCCGATCACGCCCGCCATCCTTGTCCGTCCGTCTATTCGCACGTCTCATCCTTCACTGGAGTCGGGTTCGTGCCCGGATCGTCCTTCATTATCCTCGCCTCGAGCTTTCGCAGCAAAAGCGTGTGCGGAAGATCGGTCTGAGACAGCGGGTCGACCATGATGGTCTTCGCACCGATGATGTTTCCGCCGAGTATGTCAGTGAGCAGCTGATCGCCGATGACAGCGCAGCGTCGGGGTGACAGCCCTATGATCCGCAGCGCCTTTATGAACGCGAATGGAAGCGGTTTGATCGCCTTGGCGACCAACGGCAGCTCGAGTTCAGCGGCGACCTCGTGAACGCGTTCGTGCCAGTTGTTGGAGACCAGGCATACGCGGAACCGCACCTTGACATCGGCGATCCACGCCTCGATCTCGGGCGGGATGATGCTTGTATCGCGAGGCAGGAGCGTGTTGTCCAGATCGATCATTAGGCCGGATACTCCCGCAGCCTCAAGCGCGCCCAGGTCTATGGCCCGGACGTCGGCAACGCGCTGTGACGGACTTAGTATCGCCATACGTTCCTCTCGGAAATGCTAGTGGTCCGGCACACCGTCACCGTCATGGTCGTGGGATCCGGCGGGCAATGAGTCACCGAGCTCCAGGTCCAGACGCTCTATCTCAGCATGTACCAGCGCCGCCCGCTCGGCATCCTCGGACAGCTTCATGATCGCGCCGATAATGGCATAGGAGTCATGCTTCTCGAAGCCGTCGCGCCACTCCATGTCAGGACTCATCGCCAAGGCGGCCTGCTCATGTGCGGCCTCGAGATCCTCTCCCCACGTCTCTAACATCTGCGCATACCCTACACGTAGCCGACCTGAGTTCGGATTCGCTTCGACCCCCTGGCGGGCAAGCTCGATGCCGCTTTCGACTTCATCGTTAGAGGCGACGATCCAGGCTCCGACGTAATACGCGTCCTCGAATTGGGGATCAAGCATGACTACCGCGCTCAAGGTAGGAAGCATGTAGCGCTGCCCTTTGAGTCCCTCGCCCTGATAGTAGCCGTGCAAGATGGGTTCTATCCGGTTCCAGAGCACAGCTGCAGCATACGTGCGGAGGCCGGTCAAATACGAGAACCCCGCTTGACTGACCACTTCGGCAGTAGAGGCGCCGCCAGACGTCGGCTCAACCTGGTCCGCTATGGCCTGACCGCCGAGCGAGAGAGCCAACAGCACGACCACGAGCGCCGACACCATCCAGGCTCTCACGCTGCGCCCAGCCCCGGCGTCCATCACAGATCCCTCTTCCCGAGAAGGACGACGCCAAGAAGAAGCGCTATGCCCGAGAGCCCCGCGAACACCATCACCATGCTCAACACCATCAACGCTGACACACCC
>JBFHJN010000152.1:0-3191 GCA_041595875.1 Coriobacteriia bacterium | reverse complement strand
CCCCACAGGCGCCAGAACACAGCTGCGCGCAGCGCAAGGACGGCCTGTATCGAGAGCGTCGTCGACACCCCGAGCACCAGCCAGCCGGCCAGATAGGGGTTTCTCGGCGGCTGAGGCCTTGCACGAAGCAGCGGATAGACGAGCGCTGCAACAGCGCAGGCGATCAGTCCCGCGATGATCGACTCGACCATGCGTTCGTTGAAGAAGGACTGCACCATCGACTCTTTATTGAATGAGGAGAGCGAGACCGTGTACCCGTGCATCACCGAGAAGAACAGATGGTAGACGCCGAAGTACGCCGCTGTGCCGGCCGCCATCGAGACCATGGCCTGCCATGACCACAACGCGATGATCATGCCGAATGCCGTGAGCACCGCCGCTGCCGCAACGAACGGCGCGAGCCGAGATGAGCGGTCGGACTCAAGGCGGGCAGTGTCGGCCGCGGCGTAGACCACTCGCACATCGATGGCGCTCAACGCCGGCTCGAGCGGCTCGACAGACGGCCTGATGATGGCGGAGTACGCTTGTGAGAACCGCCCTGCTCGCTTGAGGTCGGCTTCCACGGCGAGCGAGTCGGGGTCGGTGAGGATAGAGGCGATCGCGATTCCCTTCGCGTGACCGGGGGTGGGCAGCCCGCTGAGCACGGCTATGGTGGGGGCGATGTCCTCCAGTTCGGCCCGGCTTGAGCCAAGCGCGACTCCGGGCCCTGCGAAGACGCAGGACGTGTGGATCACGGAGTCCTCCCACCCTCCGTGGCCACCGGCCGCGATGTGGCCATGGTCGGGCGTGACGCAGAACACGGTCTCTCCGTCGTCCAGCCCGTCCACAAGACGCTGGAGGTCCGCATCCACGCGGGCCACCATTTCGGTGTATTCGGAGGATGCCGCGCCGTACTGGTGGCCTGCTTCATCGATGTCCGGGAGGTGGATGAGCACGAATCCGGCACCGCCAAGCTCCGAATCGAGCCGCAGAGCATCATCCGTGATGGTGCCGGACATATACGCGTCCGAGACCCAGTCGGTGAAGGCGGACGCATCCGCCTCAGAGGCGCCGTAGAGCGTGTCGAGATCCGTTGGTCCCACGTCAAGGGTCGAGCGTCCCTCGGCTTGGGCGACATCCAGCAAGGTCTCGACCTCGACCTCGCGGTCATACCAGTTGGTCGTCACCCCTGAGATCTGCTGCGGCGCGCCCGAGAGTATCGTCGTCCACGTCGGGTATGAGAGCGATGGTTCCGAGACCGTCAGCAAGACATCGGCACCGCGTGCCCGGAGCCGGTTCATTGCGGGCATCGAGCGGGAAGCGGCATCAGTGAGGCCGTCGATGATCACGAGCACGACGCGCTTGTCCTCACCGGGATTATTGACCCGTGTGGTTGCCGGGTCGATGGACGTGAAGGGGCTTTGGTAGTCAACGACCTGGGCCCAGGAGTACGCAGCAAGCTGGTAGGCGCCGTATGCGAAGCCCAGTGCCGCCACCAGCGCGATCACCAGAACCCTCCACCCTGCGGATGGTCGGGAGCTGCGACTGCGTGCTCTCATTCGTGGTTCCTTCCTTTTGTCTGCCCACCTCGCAGTGTGCCGTGGTGATGGTACAGGTGGCAAGCGTTCATGAGAGGAACGCAGGCAGTCGCGTGGAATATTGAACCAGTGCTCTGCTTCCAGGGGGGAAGGTCGAGGATGCCGGAAAGAATCGATGCGTTGGTGACATCCGGAGGTCTGCTCGATGCTGTGGTAGGGTCCATGAACGACATCATCTTCGTTCTCGACGTTGACTGTCGTTACTACGGCATCTGGGGCAGATGGCTGGTCGAGCATGACCTCCCGGCGTCTGATTTCGTCGGCAAGACATGCGCGGAAGTGTGGGGCGAGTCCGAGGCCGAGTTCTTCGCAGAGGTGAACGCGCAGGCCCTCACCGGGCAGACGGTCGTGTTCGAGCGGTGGTTCGACATGCCCTGGGGCCCTGTCTACTATCAGACGCGACTGAGCCCGCTCAAAGACGGCGACGACATCATCGGTATCTGCGGCATCCGCCGCGATGTCACAGATCTTAAGCAGGCAGAGGACGCGGTCCGGCGCGAGCGCGAGTACGCTCAGCGCGTTGTGGACACCGCAAACGTGATGATCGTGGGCATGGACGGGGATGGCGTGGTCCGCCTCTTCAATCATGCCGCCGAGGAGATCAGCGGCTACAGCCACGATGAGATAATAGGCAAGAACTGGTTTGACACAGTGTGCCCGGCCGATCGCTATCCGGCGGTGTTGGGAGCGTTCAACAGTCTTTATCGGCGCTGTGAGGATGATTCACGGCCGCACGCGTTCCGGCGTTGCTCGGAGTCGCCCATCCTTGCCAAGAACGGTGAGGAGAGGTTGATCTCCTGGATGGAGAGCGAGGTCCCGCAAGCCGACCGGCGCCTCGATGTCGTTTCCTTCGGCATCGACATAACGCAGACACGACAGAACCAGCGCCAGCTCGAGCACCTTGCCACGCATGACCCTTTGACCGATCTGCCTAATCGACGGTCGTTCGAGCGCGCTCTCAGTCGCGCAGTCGCGCGTGCGCATCGTGGTACCGCTTCAGTGGTCCTGTTCATCGACGTGGACGACTTCAAGCTCTGCAACGACCAGCACGGTCATGCGTTTGGGGATGCGGTGCTCACCGAGGTGGCGCGCGCTTTGGAGAACGAGGTGCGGGAGCCCGATGTGGTCGCACGCCTTGGCGGCGATGAGTTCGGTGCGCTGCTTGAAGGCGCAAGCGTGTCGGATGCCAAGGTGGTCGCCCAGCGCATGAGGGATGGCGTACGGGCGATGGCAGAGCGCAGGGGCATAGCGCTTGATCTGAGCATCGGCGTGATGGGCATGGATGGATCCACAGACTACGAGTGCGTGCTGACCGGCGCGGATACCGCCATGTATGCGTCCAAGCGTAGTGGTGCGGGTATCGTAGTATATGAGCCGGAGTCGACCTGATCGGGTCTGCAGTTCCCCAGGGCGCGGATGATACCGCAGCAGCCTCGACTTCCTGCTACGCTTGGGTAATATGAGCGTTCAGAATGAGACGACTCCTCGTCTCGATCAAGGAGGCACCGTGGCCGTCAAGTTCGTCACCGATAGCACATCGTATCTGCCCCGGGACCTCCGGGCGCGCTACGACATCAGCGTTGTCCCGTTGACCGTCAATCTGGACGGACAGGT
>JBFHJN010000151.1:0-3213 GCA_041595875.1 Coriobacteriia bacterium | reverse complement strand
GACCTGTTCGGCAAGGGTACGCCTGCCCTGGCTGCCTTCTACCAGGCGGCCATGACGGTCGCGCCAGGTGCCTGGGACCTGCTGCAGGACCT
Source organism: Coriobacteriia bacterium (assembly GCA_041595875.1). GTDB lineage: Bacteria > Actinomycetota > Coriobacteriia > Anaerosomatales > Anaerosomataceae > UBA2279. Next base: position 3,121 of record JBFHJN010000151.1, on the reverse strand, counting down.
GCTGGCTTCCTGGCAGCCCTACACCCTGGTCCATGAGTGGGATCTGCCGGATGGCTACCATGCGAGGATCAAGGTCATGGAGAAGGTCGAGACACGCATCGCCGTCGATGAGCTCGACAAGGCATCGTTCACCTACGAGTACTACATCAACAAGGGCAGCAAGAAGGGGCTGTCCAATGCAGCCAATGTGGTGCACTCGGTTGATGCCTACCTGCTCAGGAGCCTGCATCGTCGGTGCAACTACGATGTGGTTGTACTGGAGAGGGCTCACGAGGCCCTGAAGCAGGAGATGTATCTGCGGGACCAAGGCTTCACGGCCCAGATGGCACTGCAAGACGGGGATACCGGCAAGCTGGCACAGTGCATCCATCTGTGGGAACGCACCAACATGCCGGATGTGGTGATCTTCCCCTACGTCGTGGGTGGTACCTCAACGCAGTACATGGCTACCGAGCACATTGCTCAGTTGCTGCGTATCTGCGAGCGCATGCAGAGCTATAAGGCGTTCGAAGTGGTCACGGTGCATGACGAGTTCAAGTGCCATCCGAACAACATGAACCACCTTCGCCAGACCTACATCGACATCATGGCGGAGATCGCAGAGAGCACCATCATCGATGACATCCTGAGCCAGATCCATGGCATGCCTGGATCGGTGCCCAAGCTGTCAACCAACCTGGGACAACTCATCAGAGGGTCGAACTACGCCTTGTGTTGAGCAACACTAGACACAGCAGAACAGGCGCCCTCCGGGCGCTTGGTGAGGTATGGATTTGAGGAGGCACCCAACAGGGTGTCTCCTTATTTTTTTGTTCCCCCAACCAAGGACAACTCATGACCGCCCTGGAGTATCTCGACTCCCTCATCGAGGGGGTGAAGGTAAGCGACATCCCTACTCAACCTGTAGAGCTGCAGTTGCTTCGCCAGTTGATGGTGAAGGAGGCAGCAGAACGGCTGAACAAGACAGTCAACGAGAAGTCGGGAGAAGTCCCGTAGAACTTCTCCGAACTTCTCAACCGATATTCTGACTTCCCAATTTTTCGTTTTTTTGACTATGTACAGCCGATAGGCTGATTGGAGAAATACCATGACCGTAAGATGCCTCAGCGACTTCCAGAAAATCAACCTGGTTGGTCTGTATCAACAAAAGCTGAAGACTCAGAAGGAGCTTGCCCAGGTCTTTAGTGTGAGTGAGCGCACCGTCAATCGTGTCCTCATCGATGCAGGTGTCGCTACCCCAGTCGCCCGCATCAAGGGAGACGCCTGCAAGGTGATGCGGCTGCTCAGGAAGCACAACATCACTCCCGAGAACCTGGATGCGGTCCTCATGGATTGTGGGCACGCTGTGACATCAGATGATGACCTCATCAGGTTACTGGTTGAACGTGACTACACCGACATGGCCACGATCTTTGGCAAGGCATGCCTGATCAAGCTGCGCGATGAAGACCCTGCAGATGCCTGATGTAATCAAGGCGACAAAGCCGCCTCTTCGGGCGGTATCCATGAGGCTGTTCCCGACAATGGACAGCCTCGATGAGGTACTTGAGTACGGCAAAAGCAAGATACCCATCACCGATTCCAATGATCTGGTAAGCCTGTTGATGACTTTTCAGAATACTTTGCTGAACCAGGTAAACAAGGAGCAGTAATGGCAACTGAATCTACCAAAGAGACCAATCCTTTCGATGAAATCATTGACACTTATGTCAATGCGATCGAAATCTGGAAAAAGAACAACCCGCCTGAAAAGATCGAACAGGTAGTTCAAGCCATGCTCGATAAAGAGAGCCAACAGCTCACTGTGAAGCTACTTGGCTTCGATAACCGTTGGGGAAAATGGGAAATTGATCACTGCAATGGGCGAGCAGGGGAATCTGCTGCGGGGGATTACCTGCGCAAAACGCAGCAACAGGCGATCCAAGATTGGTTCTCCAAAATAAAGATGCCCCAAATGTCAGCCGCTCTCAAGAAGGAAATGAATGCCTTCGCCGTGGAGAAGTACACAAAAGGGCTGAAAGAGGCCATCACTGCTGCTGTGCAACAGCAAATCACACAAGACACACAACGCATCATGGCTTCCATGAACAGTAGTGATGCTCTGGCGCCTTACCAGCAGGCAATGAAGTTACTCAATCCCAACCTCTAAAACACGTCGTTGAACCAGGTAAACAAGGAGAAATGATGTCCGTTCAAGCAATCAACAGCATCCGCAGGGTGCTGACCATCTTTGCCACCAGTGAAGCGGAGATCCGTCCCCACTTCATCGTCACCGGCCCCAGCGGTTCGGGCAAGAGCCATACGATCGAATGCCTGGCCGAGGAGATGGAGCTGGGCTTCCTGCAGGTCAACGCCGCTTCCCTCACCAAGGAAGGCACCGCCGGGAACTCCCTCACCAAGGCGCTGGCGCCACTGATGCAGATGGGTAATCGCCCGGTGATCTGCTTCGTGGACGAGTTCGACAAGCTGTTCATCAGCGGCAACTCGAACTCCGCCCTGGCTCACGAGATCACCAACGGCGTCCAGAACGAGTTCCTCAAGGTCCTTGAAGGCCGCGCCTCGATCTACGGGGACTACGGCAAGTATCACGACATCAGCACCGACAACGTGCTGTTCATCTTTGCCGGCGCCTTCAATGGGGAGGAAGACATCGATCTCGACCGCCTGCGGGAATTCGGAATCAAGACCGAGTTCCTGGGTCGGGTTGGACTGGCCTATGGGATGACAAAGCTGACGCTTGAGGAGATGGAGAACATCCTCGTCAACAGCACCCTGTTGTCGACCTACCTGGACCTGTTCAAGGAGGTCAAGAAAGACGAGGTGGTCACCAAGGTCATGGAAGTGATCACCCGGAACCATGAACAGAACACGATTGGTGCACGGCTGATCAACACACTGATCCACCAGTACTTCATCGAAGGCGGACTGAAGGAGAAGGCGGTCAAGAAGACCACCTTCCAGAAGTCCCTCTCCCTCCCCTAAAGCCCGCTCAGTCGGGCTTTTCCTTTTCAAGGTAATCCACCATGCAAGTCAAAATCTCTCAAGCCATCTCCATGATCACCAAGTGCATCCAGGCCAAACTGGTGCCGATGATCGTGGGTAGTCCTGGTACCGGCAAAAG
>JBFHJN010000150.1:0-3268 GCA_041595875.1 Coriobacteriia bacterium | reverse complement strand
GATATATCAGGACTCCCAGTGATCTTCCATCAGGGCGCTGCAGACGTCAGCGCGGTTAACGGTTCCTATCAAGATGTCATCTCGGACAACAGGTAGTATCTTCACGCCTTCGGTCAGCATGATCTCCGAGACACTCCCTATATCGCGTGTCTCCGCAACGGTTATAGGGTGTTCGGTCATGTAGTCGCGTACCGCGGCGTCGCCCGCCCGATGCATCTTGCGGGCGATCTCTCCGAAGTCCATGACGAAGATCCCGGAGCGGTCACGGCTGCGCGGAGATATCGCCTCGATGATGTCTGCTTCGGACAGGAATCCCACCACGTGCTGCTTGTCGTCAACCACGGGCAGACCCGTGATACGCATCAGGCTGAACAGCCTCGCGGCCTGTTGCAGGCTGGTCTCCCGGGTGAGAGCTGTGAGGTCGCGGGTCATGATGTCAGCGACTTTTCGATCAGGCATGGGGGGCCACCTCCACACGATCCAGGCATGTCTGGATATCTTCCCGGGATGTGAACTGTCCGTTGGGGGACGTTGCGGCCGCAAGGGCTGCGGCCACGCCTTCGCGGGCGATGTCTTCAAGCGAGTCGCCCCGGGTGGTCGCATCGATGACGCCGGCAAGAAGCGCATCGTCAAGACGTATCCTGCCGAGAAGCCCGCATGCCGGCACCTTCACAAGAGCGACATGCTCTCCGGAGACGCACAGGACCTCATGGCCGGCGTTGATGACGGCGATGTTGGCGCTCTGGGCCACATGAGTGGCAAGCGCAAGCCGTCCCTCACCGGTGGTCAGGTCGTAGCCGCCGTAGGTGTCCAGGTCACGAAGGTCCGGCTCCGCAAGGAACGGCCGGGCGTCGAGGGCGACGTTCATGACCTCCTCGCGGGCGTTGAGCGCAACCTTGACACCGTGGGCAGCTGCGAGTGAAGCGAGCTCCGCACAGAAGCCGGGATCGACTCCCGGAGGCAGGCTTCCTGCGATGACGACCATGTCGACAAGACCCAGCATGCGCTCGAAGGTGGTGCGCAGCACGGCGATGTCCGATTCGGTCACATCGGGACCGGGCGAGCGAAGCTCGGTGAGCGACCCCGCTGCGGGGTCGACGAGAACGTAATTGGTGCGGGTCTTTCCCGGCAGGAGAGTGAACGCGGTGGTGATGCCGGCGTCGCGCAGGGAGTTCTGGATGAAGCGCCCCGGTCCGTCGCCTGCAAAGCCCATTGCCGTGATCTCGTGGTTCAACGCGCGGAGCATGAATGCGATATTGACGCCTTTTCCTCCCGGCTGGGTGGTGGTGTCTTTGGCACGGTTCAGCGTCGCCAGCGCGAGTCCGGGTACTTCAAGCACTTTGTCGACCGACGGGTTCAAAGTGACCGTCAAAATCACGCAGAAACACCCCCGCATCGGGTGGAGAGGTAAGGGTTGGACTCCACCCACTATACTCCAGTGCCCGGAGAGCTGGTCGCATGCGTGTCAGCGCGGGTACATCGCACCGTCAGATCGGTGGAGCTCCGCTCCGCAAGTGGCTAGAAGTTGGCGGAGAGCGATGCGAGGAACACCAGCAGAACGATGAGGACGACCGCTACGTTGAAGCTCATGTCGCGGGCGTATCGTTGTATCTGACGTCGTGTCTTCAAGACGCTCTCGGTGCTGGAGCGGTCCTCGATCATCCAGCTCACACGTTCCTGTGTCGCGCTTTCCACGATCAGGCGCGCCATGTCGGTCACCCATGTGCCGGCCCGTTCGAGACGGCTCAGCCCCTCGACTCGATAGGATGTGAGCCGGGCGGCCGAGGGCGCTGTTGGAAGCGCCCCGTGAGTCGCATGCAGCAATGCCGCCGTGGGCGTGACCGACTCGGGCACGGATTGGCGGAGCCGCTGGTCGAAGCGCTCCTCGGAAAGGATGCGGTTCATCGCAGCGGAGATCTCTCGCAGCGGGTTCTCTCCGGCCATGCGCTTCTCGGCAAGGGTGAGGGCGGTCTGCCCCACGGCCTCGCGATAGACAGAGAGCGAGCACACCACGCGTTCGAACGTGTCCCGCACGGCGTCTGCCTCATCGCTGCGGATGAAGTCCGAGACCACCCCGAGACGCTCTTTGAACAACCGCGTCGCCATGTACGAGGAGATGTCACGGACGGCGTCGATCAGGCCCCGGCAGTATGCGTCATCCGCCTCGTCGGGATGTTCCCGCAGCCAGTTCACCGCCATCATCACGGCGTAGCGGACCGTTGCCTGCTTCTCGCGCTCCAGGATGACGTATGAACGCTGGACGAAGTGCTGGTTGCGGGGGCCCGGCGCTCCCGTGGTCACCGTCATGATGGTGCGGCGCCAGTCCCGTTCCAGGTGCGACCATTCCGCGCGATAGCGCAGGTGTATCCATCGCAGCGTCCGGGAAGTCAGGCCGCGCAACAGCTCGTACCACTCGTCCGTCCAGCGGCACAGACCCATGAAGCCCCTGGCGGCCTTGCGGTACCAGAAGTCCACGCCGAACCACTTTGGCGCGTGCATATGGAACAGGCCGAACTTCATGCCGACAAAGAACACCGTGAAGCCGATGGCGAACGCGGTGACAACGGACATGATGTCGCCCCAGCTCATGAACGAGACCTCGAGGTAGTGCTCGATGAGGTCCGAGTGCAGGCCCCACGTGTGCAGGCCCGGCGCCACCACGCCTTCCAAGACGATCTGGGGGCGGACGCCAAGCGTGATGATGGCGGCGGCAAGCAGGCCCATGGCGATCAACATGCGCGGTGGCGCGTCTTTGACCTTCGGCCCGTATTCGACCTTCGGCTTGCCCAGGAACACCAGGCCGATGAGCTTGATGAACGAGCAGGCCGTGCCTCCGCATGTGACGATGTAGATCTTCTCGGCGATGCCGAGAGAGACGAGTTCGTGCAGTTCCCACGCCTCCACCAGTGAATGGTGGATGAGGCACTTGCTCACGAAGCCGTTGAACAGCGGCACACCCGTGATCCCGCATGCGGCGATCAGCGTGAACAGGAAAGTGAGCGGCATCTTCTTCCACAGCCCGCCCAGGTGGTACATGTCCAAAGACCCCGTGCGGAAGAATACCGCGCCAACGCCGAGGAACAGGCAGGCTTTGAACAGCGCGTGGTTCACGATGTGGTAGAGGCCGCCGGCGTAGCCGAGCGCACCGTGTGCGCCAAGATAGCCCGCAGCGCCGATGCCCGCGAGGATGAAGCCCATCTGGCTCACGCTGTGATAGGCGAGCATGCGCTTGGCGTTGCTCTGCCCCAGCGCCAGGACGACGCCGATG
>JBFHJN010000149.1:0-3392 GCA_041595875.1 Coriobacteriia bacterium | reverse complement strand
CCGAATTGAACGCTTGCCACTTGCCCGGGATGATCGTCGCACCAGCGGCATCGATACCCTGATCGTTGATGTTGGCATCATCGAGCAGCGGGAGGTAGTGGTAACGCTTGATCTTCTTGCCCATGTTCTTGGGCATGGAGGTCACGTCCGCGAGCTGCTGGAAATACTGCTCCTTGCGGATTTCGATGAGGGCGTTCTTCTCGTAGTACGAGGTGTTGAACTGGGTGCCGATGTTCGACGGCGAACCCCCAGCGGGGTCGTTATATTGGCGAGACATGATCGTCTACTTCCTTACATGAATTTGGAGAGGCCGACCTTGCTGAACTCTTCGTCGCTCATGCCCAGCGGGTTCAATCCACTGAGCGGCGCTGCGGAAGAAGCAGCAGGTCGTGGCGCACTGGCAGCACGCCGCTTGTCACGGAGTCGGTCTTCATCAACCTGTCGCGGTGCAGGAGTTACGACCTGGCGCGGTTCGGGGGTAGGTTGTCCCTGCTCAGTGCGCTTCTGAGTCAGGTGAGCGAACCCTCCGCGAGCCTCGATCGCATCGCCAACTTGCCGGTAGGCTTGGATGTCGGACAGACCATTCAAACGTCCAAACATGCGTTCGCGTTCCATCTCCTTCTGGATCACGTCGTAAATGCCACGTTCGATGTGGTCATTGATGACTTTCAGAATTTGAGGGGTACCCGCGATCACACGCTTGCTTTCGCCATCCCACCTGTTGGTCACGACATCGAGCGTCTGGGTGTACGCCGGAGAGCTTTGCAGCTCATCCAGGACCGTATCCAGCTCCATCTCACGTTCATCGACCGTGTAGGTGTTGGGCTTGTACTGGCTGGCCTTGTCAGAGTCGAACCCCATCGGGTCCAGACCGCTTTCTTGAACCAGCTTGTTGATCGCATCCGGATTTTTCTTTTCCAGATCGATCAGGTAGTTGAGCTTGCCTTCATCGAGCAAGCCATTGTTCTCAAGGAGCTTGAGCAACTTCAGATTCGGCTTGAGCGCCGCCATCTTCTTGTTGTAGTTGGCTCCCATCTGCATCAGGGCAATGGCGTCATCGACGCTTTGCACCTGGATCTCACGACCATTGGCCTTGAACGGCGCAGTCAGGCGTTCGTAGGCTGCCTTGTAGTCGATCCCGGTATCAGGGCTTTCCTTGTCTTCTTCCGGCGTCTTCGGCTCGACCGGCTTCGCCGGTTCGGCCTCATCCGCCCGGAACTGATCCTTTTCCGGACCAGCATCATCAGCGCCCTCCTCCTCGAAAGGAGAGGTATCCACATCAGACTCCGGGCCATCGGACTGTGCCGATGTTTCCTGCTCGTCTACGACAGGGGTAGCTTCCTCGCTCACCACTTCCTGGGCCGGCTCATCCTCTTCGACAGGGGCCGCATCCATGGAAGGCGGGGTGTACGCCGCCAACTCCTCATCGGACATGTTCAGGAAAGAAGGGGTGTCATCCTGCAGATCCTTGTTCATTCTGCGATCCCTTCAGCCCGGAGTTCATCGATCGTCTCTTCATCGGCGGCAATGGCTTTGGTGGCCAGGTTGGCACGATGGAAGACCGTTTCGAAGTACTGGTTCAGATTACCAATCGCGTCCATTTGGGACAGGATGGCTTTCTGCCGTACTTCGTCTTGCATGGCAGGATCCGCTTTCAGGTGCACCAGGCGAACCGCTTCCTTTTCGAAGTAGCCTTCCATGACTACTTTCTTGAAGTCCCGGTTATTGCGCAGGCGCTCCATGGCTTTACCCAACTCTACGATCTGTTGGGCTTCCTTGATGTTGACTTCGATTTCTTGGATCTGCTGATTGATCATGTTGTCTACTATTGCTTTCTCAAGTTAATAGAACAATTGTTAATGGCGCGTACTATAAAGCAATTTATTTCTTTTTGCTTTGCAAATAAGTTTTCAACAGGTCTTTTTGCATTTCTTTTTCCTTGAACTGGTGATCCAGGACTTTCAACTGTGCTTGAGCACGCGCTTGCGCACCTTGTTTCTGGAGATCCCGTTCCTGTTTAACGCCGGATTCCTGTTCAACAAAGTCCAGGTTCTTTTGGTCAGTATCGGATTGAAGGTTGCCTTGCTTGACCTGTTCAGTACCCACCTTGGCCTGATTCAATTGAGCCGTTGCCAGGTATTGCTGCGTCTGGGCCTGCTCGTTGGCCAATTGCGCCTTGAGTAATTCCACTTCAAGCTGGAGTTTCTCCTGCATCAGCGGGTCAGGCTGTGGCTCGTACTCTTCGATTCGCTTGGCCAGATCAGGCATCTTCCTGAGTCGGGCAATGTCGGACAGGATCATCTTGCTCATGGCCGGGTCCATGTTGTTACCCATGGTCTGGAGCATGAAAGCCAGCTCTTGCGCCTTGTTGTTGTCCTCTTCGGCAGTGGAGATCGACAGTTCCAGGTCGAAGTTACCCGCCAGATCGTCACGACGAACCTGGATGAACTCATTGTTGGTGACTCGGATCACTTCCTTGTCGGAGAGAAACTCGCTGTTCATCGAGATGACCTTGCGGCCAATCTTCACCATCGCTTCGGAGAGACGACGCAGGATGGCGAGTTCCCGTTTAGAAGCGGCATCGAGCGCACCACGGATACCCGCAGCCACATCCCCGAGAGAAGCGGAACCAATTCCCTGATTGAAGGCTTTCACCCCAGTCAGGGACTCGGCTTCCAGGTTCTGCATCTGCAGCATGAACTGGGCTGACGCCGGGATTTCCGGATAGGTGTGCATGTAGATGCCCTGGCGGGGATCCACATTGACGTTGAACTCGTAGTCCTGCCCCTTTTCGAAGCGGCGACGGTTGGTCACATCCAGCATGTCCTTGCGGATACCCGTCTGACCATTGGCACTCTTGCCCATGATGTCGATCATGCCGCGTGTAACCGCACCGATGATCTTCTGGTTGTCCTCCAGCAAGGCGCCGTCAGGCTCGCCATACAGGCTCTTGCGCACTGGCAGGTACGGCGAAACCACAAAGGGAATCTGCTTGTCCGGAAAGGGGTTTTCCTCCATACGGATCAAGGTATCCCCTACCCAGGCCGCGACGATGGGCTTCACCAAGCCAGTGCCATCGATGTCCCAGTAGCCCCAGTACTCGTACACCACGAACTTCTTGCGGGGTTCGTCGCTGAAGTTGAACGTCTGGGAGCCCTGCTCGGCAGCATGATCCGGCGTACCCAGGATCGAGTTGGTGTCGAGGTTGATCTTGTCCAGGTTCTTGTACTTGCCCTCTTTCTCCAGGTCTGCCTTGGAGGATTCGAAGCTGTAGATGGCGAACTTGGCCTTGCGCAGGTTGCCCAGACAGGTGGGATCCATCACCAGATTGCGGAAGTCGCACACTTCCATGGTGGGATGGTTGGCTACGGTGCGGATGCGCTTCTCGCGCT
>JBFHJN010000148.1:0-3441 GCA_041595875.1 Coriobacteriia bacterium | reverse complement strand
GGCAATCTCGATGCCGTTCCCACGTGGAAGTACGCTACGCCGCATTCCATCCAGCGCGTCACGCGTCAGACCGAGGACGGCTGTTCCAGCTGTCACGGTAACCGGGACATCTTCCTCACAGAGGACGATCTTGCCGGGCTGTCCGATCTTGAGCGTGCCGCCAACAAAGACGTGGTGCTAACCGAAGTCCCGTAGAGGGGACTCGGATCCAATGAAGGAGGAAGGCATGACAAGTAAGAAATGGTTGTCGGTAGTGCTCGGCCTGGTCCTCGCGATGTCTCTCATCGCGGTTCCCGGTTGCTCCACCGACACGGAAACCCCGGCTGAGCCGGCAGTCTCCGAAGAGCCCGCAGTTGAGGCGTTCGACGCTTCGCAGGCAATGATCGATGCCGCCGCGGCGTACTTCGGCAGCGAGCCGGTTCCCACGATCGCCGCCGCGGACCTGCTCACGATCGTTCAGAGCGAGGACCCCGGCTACCAGATCGTGTCTGTACGCAGTGCTGAGGACTATGCAAAGGGTCACATCGAGGGCGCCATCAACATTCCTTTCAAGGCGATCGCCGAGGAAGAGAACCTGGCGCAGCTTGACCCGAACAAGAAGATCGTCGTGGTCTGCTACACCGGCCACACCGCGTCTGAGGCCAACATGTTCTACAACATGCTCGGCTACGACGCTGTCACCCTGAAGTTCGGTATGTCCGGCTGGACCAACGACGAGGAAGTCTACGCTCTGGGCGCACTGCCGACGGGCGAAGCTGCCGGTTATCCCACGACGACCGAGGTTCCCGCTGCAACCGGCGGATTCGACCTCCCCACCGTCGATGGTGACTATGAAGATGTTCGTGCCGCGATCATCGGTCAGGCTCAGGCGTACTTCGCTTCCGAGCTGCCCTTCACGATCTCGGCCGAGGATGTCTACAACGTCGTGCAGTCGCAGGATCCTGGCTACCAGATCCTCTCCGTGCGTGCCGGCGATGTCTATGCCGCTGGTCACATCGAGGGCGCGATCAACGCTCCCTGGACCACGGTCGCCGATCCGGCCGTCTTGTCCCAGCTTGATCCGAACAAGAAGATCATCGTCTACTGCTACACCGGTCACACCGGTGGCGAGGTAGCCATGTTCTTGAACCTCATGGGCTATGAAGCCATCAACATGAAGTTCGGTATGTCCGGCTGGAACAGCGACGAGGCAGTTGGCGGAAACGCCGGCTACGATCCTTCAACGATCGTTGCCAACCCCGTCGTCCAGTAGGTAGTTCTACCTGGCGTCTCGGAAGGGGCCCCGCAGATTTGCGGGGCCCCTTCTCCTTGGGGCTTTGCTTCAGGTGTCCTCAGGGTACATAGTGGACAGGGTGCAATACGTGGTGCCGTCTGAGTCGGGAGTGGTTCGAGGAGCTGGACTGAATGGCTGAGAAGATCCTTTTGGTTGAGGACAATCCGCAGAACCGATACCTGGTGACGTTCTTGCTTGAGAAGAACGGCTACGAGGTCATCTCGGCGGAAGACGGCGAGCAGGCTATCGACAGTGTCGAGAAGGAGCTCCCGGATCTCATCCTCATGGATGTGCAGCTTCCCAAACTCGATGGCTACGAGGCCACGCGACGCATCAAGGCTGACGAGCGCTTTGCGGGTATCCCGCTGATCGCGCTCACGGCACATTCGATGAAAGGCGATCGCGGCAAGGCGCTTGCCGCTGGTTGCGATGACTACATCACAAAGCCTGTGGATGCCGAGGGTCTGCTGGCGCGGATCCGGGAGTTGTTGCCCGACGGCGCCTGAGGGTGCGCTGTCCGTAGCTTCGGCATATACTGTGTATCCGCGCTTCGATGCTGGAGTCCGGGTCCGGGCGGCGGTACGTCGTGAATCTGGTCAGATCCGGAAGGAAGCAGCCATAAGCGGCCTCTGCCGGGTGTCCGGATCCGGTCTCGAGCACCGAAGCATCAGGGTCGGACCGCGTGTCGGTTCGACCTTGTATACTTCTTAGGATGAACTCCGCTGATCTGGCGCAATCTTGGAAGGTCGAAGATGGCACATCAGTCCTGGTATCGCACATACCGTCCTCAGCGCTTTGACGAGGTCGTCGGACAAGAGCACATAGAGCGCACTCTGCGAAACGCCGTCGCTGATGACAGCGTCTCGCATGCGTATCTGTTCACGGGTCCACGAGGGACCGGGAAGACCACGACCGCCCGCATTCTGGCCAAGGCCCTGGACTGCGAGCAGGGCCCCACAGGTGAACCTGACGACACCTGTGAGGACTGTCGCCTCATCGCCGAAGGCCGTCACCCCGATGTGTACGAGCTCGACGCCGCGTCACGGACGGGCGTTGACGCTGTGCGCGAGGAGATCATCTCCCGGGTGAACTACGCGCCGACGCGGCGTACCTGGAAGGTCTACATCATCGACGAGGTCCACATGCTCTCGACCTCGGCTTTCAACGCGCTTCTCAAGACGCTTGAGGAGCCGCCCAGCCACACGGTGTTCATCCTGTGCACGACTCACCCGCACAAGGTACCCGAGACGATCCACTCCAGATGCCAGCGGTTCGACTTCCACCGCCTGAGCGTCGAAGACATCGTGGCCCGGCTCCGGCATATTGCGGATGCGGAGGGCGTGCAGGTCGTGGACGGGGCTTTGACCCTCATCGCAAAGCATGCGCTGGGCGGCATGCGTGACGCGATCACCACCCTGGAACAGCTTGCGTCGTTCACCTCGGGCAACATCGCTCTCAGCGACGTGGAGGGCCTGCTCGGAGAAGTGGATGACGATCTGCTGTTCGAAGTCGCGGACCTGGTCGCCCGTCGTGACGTGGCTGGCGCATTCCGTTTCGTGGCAAGACTCGCCGAGACCGGCGTGGACATGACCGAGTTCGTGAAGAGCCTGGTCCAGCACTTCCGGGACCTGTTCGTGGTCTCGGTGGTCGAAGAGGCGGACGGCGCGGTGGACGTGACCACGGAGGCGCTCACACGACTGGAGGGTCAGGCCGCTTCGCTTGGAGCGGACCGCATCGCCCGGGTGCTCGACGTGCTCGCCCGACTGTCGGCGGAGCTTCGCTGGGCGGGTGATCAGAGGCTTTCTGTCGAGGTGGCCCTTGTGCGCATGGCACGCCCCGAGTCCGATCTCACCATCGAGGCGTTGGCCGAGCGGATCGCAACGCTGGAGGCTGCTGGCCCGCTGCCGTTCCCGGCTCCCGTGCCGGTTGCTGCTTCGCCCGCTGCTCCCGCCTCCGCCACGGCACGCAAGACCGATCCTGCCGTGAGCGAACAGGAGCCCACGGTGGCTTCCGGGCCGCAGAAGACCGCCTCTGAACCGGCTCCGCCACAGACCCCGGTCCACCAGCCCGCGCCCGTCGGTGTTTCGGGCGCGTCGCTTGACGCGGCGGTCGTCAAACGTTCATGGCCTGCGATCCAGGCGGAGTTCAAGAAGCTGCGTCCCTCGCGC
>JBFHJN010000147.1:0-3445 GCA_041595875.1 Coriobacteriia bacterium | reverse complement strand
TTTGGCAACCAGGATGTTATCTACTCGGACCTTCTCAAAGATGCCAAGGCTTTTACCCCGCAATACAAGCTTTTACAACGCTTGGTTGCTAATATTGACATGTTGCGGAAAGCAAGTACACAGTTCCAACGCTCGTTGGACCAAGAGCGAGTTCATTCCCAGGACACTTCCAAACAGAACCATTTCCAAACTGGAGACTACGTCATGCTGGATACCGGTCCTAAACCCCATCCTAAAATGTCTTCTAGACATCGGGGCCCATATCGTGTAATCCATCAGGAAAAGAACGATGTCCAAGTTCGCAACCTAATCACTGATGCTATCCACATTTATAGTGTCCATGACTTGGAACCTTTCTATGGTAACGCTGAGTCCGCTTTTGAGGCCGCATGCCATGATGACAAGCAATACGTCATGACTAAGGTCATATCCTACGCTGGCATTTGTGAACGGCGCACTGAGTGCAGTTTTACTTGCCAATTCGCTGATGGTTCCATTTCTGAGATTACATGGACCCGTGACATCCTATGTGAGGCTTTCTATGAGTTCTGCCGTAAGCGCCCGTATCTATTTCACATGACCCTGGACTCCAAGCAGGCTGCAAAGTTTATTGCTTCCAAGAACCGCTTGGACATAACCAGTGTGGCTCCTGGCGATACGGTTTATGTGGATCTGCGTTTCTTTGGAGGTCGTTGGTATGAATCTTTGGAGCTGCCAAACGGCCCCACTTCTTCATATGTCATGCAGTACCAATATACACACTGGTTTCATGACCTATCCTATTCCCATCAATCCACTCGTCCACCACGTCAACGCCATTTCAAGCGCAATGAGATTTCTGGCAAGTTCCTGTTGCTTGATGGCATTGTACCTGATAAGTCTTCTGCTTTTCATTGGAAAACTTACATGGTATACTGCTGGGGTGAAAACAAAGTCTTCGACCCTCAGCGTATGATTCTCGTTGATGATGTCCTGGCACGCCAGTATCCACGCATCCTTGAGCGCTAACATCGTCGAAAGGGGGAAAAGGCGGTGTAAACCTTTGCGGTTTAATACCCCTTAGTACTTAGTTATGAGAGGCTGGCGTAACATTTATAAAGACTTATCACACTATAACCAATCTCAAGCATGGCACAACATTATAGCCCATCCAAAACACTAAGAGAGGCCATAGACACTTGAAGCTGTGGAATTAGTTCTTCGAACCAAGTCAATGCTGCTTCCCGAGCATCCTCGGCCTCTTCCTCCAACATCTCTGCATTAAGCTCGCACTTACAAGACACCACCTGCTCACACAACACACGATGGTTCTGGTAAGCTGCGCTCTCTCTGATAGTAGGCAGGTCATATATCCGAAGGCCAGAAAACCAAGGGTCAGATACACAACATAAGTAACGACCGATCACGGAGTGCACTCTCCCCATAGCGGCATTCCGTAGGCATTTCCCGATGGTCCGCAGAATAGCATCCACCCTCTCTTCGCCTGTCTCATCCTGAAAGGCTCCGAACAGTATTTCTGCAGTCGGATAACTAGAACCCCCTCGGATAAAGACGCTGTAGCTGACCAACAAGAGGATACTGCCTTTGCTTACCTCCTCTAGGGTCCTCTCTTCCTTGGTACTGTTGTAGATTGTGAGATAGGGTCTCTCACCCGACAGGAAGGGCCTTGTCCAATAGAGCATCAGGTTCATAGGCTCTTCACACTGCCCATTACTTCGAAGAGCTTGGTATACTGGATGATAATACTCCAAGGGTACTGGATCCCGCGAGTCCCTACGCTCTAGTGCTGATGCCATACGGATACCATGGAGAAGGCTCGGAACGGGAAGGAATATCTCGTCAGAAGCGTGATGAATGCCAGCTATGTGAGCTTCCAAGTACACTGCGCACTCTTGACCGGGCAGGAGGCTGAACACCCTCTCGTCCATACTATTGTATCCAATTGGCTCCAGAGTAGCCATCACCACATTCGAGTGTGGTACTACACCTTTCTGACCTGCGAGCATGACTGAGGACATATTATGAGCTAAATGGGAGAACATAGATAAAATTGAATGACTTAACACGTTAGACCAGAACAGGTCTTGTAGGTCATCAGTGCCGCTGAAGAACTTCGTACGACACCGTGACCCTTCAAGATCTGCTCCCTCTACGGATGGTTTGAAGTGAGCGTCTTCTACGGATCACTGAAAATGAATGGACCTTCTTGTAGCTAGCTTTTCTCTCTCTCTGTCACTTTTTAACTCTACTAAGTATTTATAAACTTATCTGGCCTGTATCCAGAGATACAGATCTAAGAGTCGACCAGAGCCGATCTCTTGCAAGGCATAAGCACTCTGTGAGTTGAAAAGTGTTAACAGTTGAATTATTAGAGTCACCGACAGTCAAACTGCCGGTTGGTTACAGTAAATTTACTCCGTAAAACTCATTTGGTCTATTGTGAAGAGTTATAATCCACACTCTGTAAAATGGATTCTTCCTCCAGTAGCTCTGAAACTGAATCTGAAAGAAACGTTCATATTGACCCGACATCCGAAGATGAGGCAAGTCAACACGAAAGCTCCATCAGTTCTGGGTCGGTCAGTAAAGGGTCTCTGTCCGAACTATGGAAAGTAGTGGGTTCAATCGCGAGTGCAGTGAAGTCAGGTCAAGAAAGTAATCGCCTGATGCACTCGAAGTTAGAGAAAATACTCACGTATATGGGTGACAACACATCTTCCCAAACGTCGGAGACTGGCAACAAAACGAAGACTGATTTGCCGACTTCGTCTGGAGAGGAGGAACTTTTGCCAAATGTGCATGATTTCTATATGCCGGAGACCCCAGCAATTAAGAAAAGGAACAAGACCACTTCAAGGGTTAAAAAGAGCCGCAGGGAGTCAAGATTGATCACCGGGATGAAGTACAACATTACCAGGGCAAACATGTCCCAAGTGCACAATATGAAGACTGCAGAAGCTTTCTCTTTGAGGCTTACGCAGCTCAACCCCAAATCTTTCCTTTATTGGTTCACTCGATGGAATGAGCACATGCATCGAACGGGTGTTTTTACTGCCCCTACAAGTTTAGTCAGTGATGATATCCGAGAGATCCTGTTGCAGAACAACGACATGTCTCTGGAGGAATTTCATGAACTTGAACCTGATGATTTCATACAGCTTGTTGCCAATGAGATCAAGTGTAGATCAAAGTTGCATTACGCCGACATTATGCTGGATTGCTACGGCAGAATGGAGAAACTCAGTTTTGACCACGTGGTTCCCAGTAACCATAGGGAGTTCCTTCAAGGGGTTTTTAAAAGGCGAACTTACTTCTATAAGGTCTTTGAGTTTCTTAACCTTTCGAATGCCGATCATATACCCCCAATGAAGGGTGAGAAGGGTCTTGCAACAATTTTTATGTCTACCATAGACAAATCATACTGCAATCAGGTGCTTTTGGAGAT
>JBFHJN010000146.1:0-3447 GCA_041595875.1 Coriobacteriia bacterium | reverse complement strand
TGTACCTGCAGCACCGGCGGTACCTCCTGTACCGGGGGCGTAATGGGTACTGTACTGGGGATTGACCTCAGCGAAGACGCTGAGCCGCTGTTTGACAGCGCGGTGCCCGGTACAGTTCTCCTCTCCGATGGTGACGGCGCAGCATATCGCGCCGCCGCCACGGCGAAGACCCTGCCGACAGCTTACCGCAGGTTCATTCAGGAGATCCTGACCGAGCAATTTTTAACGAAGACAGCCTGTGCAGAGGTGTACCTCACGGCGAGTACCTCTAAGAAGGCGCACAGGGCTCTGTATCCAACGTGGAAGCCATACCAAGGGAATCGTAATGGTAAACGTAAACCGGCTCTTCTGGAGCCTCTGAGGCAGTACCTCGCGGACAATCCAGAAGACTTGCCGGACGGCATCGACATTCAGATGGAGCACTTCTGGGAGGCCGACGATCGGCTTATCATGAGGGCAGTAGCACTGGGCGACTCCGCTGTGATGCGCTCCGACGACAAGGACTTACGCCTTACACCCGGGCCTTACTACGAGAATGACACCGGGGTGATCGACCGTATACCCGATCGGTACGGGTGGATTAAGGAATCCCACACGGAAGCTGGGACGTTGAAAGTGAAGGGCCACGGCACAGCTTACTTCTGGGCGCAGATGCTCATGGGTGACACAGCCGACAACGTTCGGGGACTTGACAGACTGCAGGGGCGGCAGGTGGGTGCTAGAGGTGCGCTTGAGTTCCTACAGCCACTGGAGGGCGAGAACGATGCTGCGAACCGGATTCTATGGGAGTACGCCCGGCATAAGCAGGATGCGCTGGCAGAGGCTCAGATGGTATGGTTGCGGAGGAGCGAAGATGACTGTGCGTACAAGTACCTGATGGAGCTGGATCTGGATAAGTCTCTCAAAGACTGGATCACCAGCCTGCACGAATACCACCAGAAGCATCTGAAGATTCAGCTGGAGGACATGCAATGATAACCAAGATAATACGAGCAGCCCTGATGGCGCTGCTGGCTGTTCAAGCACTACTGGTGTACGGAGTGTACAAGCTACTACGCTGGTTAGAGAGGTTCCGGAATGCGTAAACTCGCAAGAACACAGCTCAGAGCGTGGACGTTGCAGCAACTGGCGCAGCAGGATGGTAAATGCCCTCTGTGCGGTAATAATATAGATGCCAGTATTCCCCGGGAAGCCGTGGTGGATCATGACCACGAGACGGGAGAGATCCGGGGCGTGCTGCACAGATCCTGTAATGCTGCAGAGGGTAAGGTAGCCAATGCAGCTGGCCGGTGGGGAGCCAAGAGCATGTCGTACGACGCAATCGTGCCTTGGCTCAAGAACTTGCTGGAGTACCTTGAGCAGCCGGGTACCGGACTGATGTACCCCACTCACAAAACTCCGGAAGAAGCACGGCTAGCGCGTAATGCAAAAGCCAGAAAGGCGCGGGCCACTAAGAAGGCGGCTGGTGTTGTCCGTAAGTCGATCCGGGCTATGCCCAAGAAGGAGGCACAATGAGCATTTACAAAGATATTTCGGACGCTACATTCGGTATGATGCTTGTGCAGCGGTACGTGCTGTACGACATCCACCATCTTGTGGCAGGCGGGTACGCAAGAGATCTGGCGCACGGACGGAAGCCCAAGGATGCCGACTTCTGGGTAGACGCAGGAGATACGTCGGAGGTACTGGATAAGATACGTCGAAGGTTGGCCAAGATGCCTTTTGACTATGTTGAGCACGATGCCTACGACAGCCCTGACCACGACCAGCGACGAGAGCGGGTTGCAGTATTCTCTCTGGACTGCAGTGTGGACATTATAGTATCAGACGAACCGCCCATCGAGAGCGTCAAGAAGTTCGACTTCAACTTGAATCATTACATCATGGATGACGGTGAGCCGGTATTCGTTGGCGAGGACCATCCGAGGAATGGACTGGTTCAAGTAAGTCCGGATGTGAGATCTGGCCGCGTAGCGCGTATGATTAGACTGTGGCAGGAACTTTATGGGGACAATGTATGAGCGGGAAGTTGCGTAAGCTATTCAGCAACGACGAGATCATCCAAGCGATGGTTGACTCGAATGACAATATCACGCAGGCGGCAGCTAAGCTGTCCCAGCTACGCGGCAAGGTTATCTCCCGGGAGCTACTGCGGTACTGGCTACTACATCTGAACACCAAGAAACGTGACGGTAAGCCCTACGTCGGCACCACTGTACTGGACCGGAATATCCGAGAGAACATGCACCTCCGGGTGCCTACCCCGGCGGACGATGAAAAGGAGATCCCAGCAGAGGAGGACAACCGCCGCATTCTGATTATCCCAGACCAACATGCCCCGTATCAACACAAGGCCGCCATTGCATTCTTGAGAGATGTGGCCGCCCTGCTAGACCCAACACGGGTCATCAATCTGGGAGATGAGACAGACGGGCACGCCCTGAGTTTCCACGACAGCGACCCGAATCTGGATAGCGCTGGGCCTGAGCTGTACAAGGCCCGGAAGTTCATTGCAGAGCTGGCTGAACTGTTCCCTGTGATGGACATCTGTCACAGCAACCACGGATCGCTGGTGTACCGTAAGGCATTCAAGACTGGCATCCCAGTGGAGTACATCAAACCATACCGCGACATCCTGTTCCCGGACGGAGGTGGAGAGGGATGGTCATGGTCGGATAAGGTGTACGCTACACTACCGAATGGCGATACCACGCTATTCCAACACCAGAGTGCCGGGGACATCCTGAATAATGCCGCCCACGAGCGGGCGAACATCGTGCAAGGACATGAGCACGGCGACTACTTTATCCGGTACCGGAGCAGCACGTCTGCGCTGTACTGGGCAATGGTGTCGGGTTGCCTGATCGACAGGAAGGCTCTGGCCTTTGCATACGGCAAGCTGTTCCCGAAGAAGCCTATCATCGGATGCTCTGCCATCATAGACTCGCAGCCAGTTCTGATACCCATGCCGATGGACGACGACGGGAACTATACAGGTAAAGTCAATGGCGTACTGCGCCTAGTGGAGAGGACTTAACATGGCAGCTCTACTATTTGCCGCAGCGTTCAGTCAAGTGTTCTTGCTGGGGCTGAACAGTAAATTGCTGCGGGACGATAAGATACTGGCCGGATTCGTGGTGAGTTGGTTCATAACAGTGGCCCAATTCATTATGGTGTGGGCAGTAGCACACTCAGGACTATCGGTTCCTATGTACCTTGTGGTTGCAGGGGCTGGCGGTTCTATTGGTATAACATCTGCGCAGTACTTCTATAAGTGGTACGACGCAAAGTTTCACAGGTGATTAATATGGGTGCCACAACAACATACGTTAAATTCGCTTGTTGGGAATCCCAACAAGCCCCGGTACTAGTTCCGGACTTCGACCCCAGCCAGCACCCATGCAGAAGTGCCGTTAATGAGCATGGCGCGGTGTGTTGGCAGCGTCT
>JBFHJN010000145.1:0-3469 GCA_041595875.1 Coriobacteriia bacterium | reverse complement strand
GTCATCGACACCAAGATCGAGAACGCTGCCGGAGATCGCCTGATCAGCTTCGTCACGCTCTACGGGATCCAGATGGAGGTCTACCTGGACACCTACCACAAGGACATGGCGCTCAAGGAGCGCAAGCTGCCCTGGTACAAGGCAGCCCCCTGGCGCGAACGGGCCAACAACTCGGCGGTGCTGGTACGAGGCAAGGTGAGCGAAGAAGCATTCACCACCCTGATGAAGAAAGTCGAGGCATCTGGTTGTGGTGAGCCAGGCATCTACTGGACCCACGATCCGGACTGGGGCACCAACCCGTGCTGCGAGATCGCATTGCGCCCCTATCAGATGTGCAACCTCACCGAGATCAACGCAGGGGTGATCAGGGATCAGGAAGACTTCAACAGCGTGGCCAGTGCAGGCGCCTTCCTGGGTACGTTGCAGGCCGGCTATACCGACTTCCACTACCTCAACCCGAAGTGGCGCAAGACCTGCGAGGAAGATGCCCTGCTTGGCGTGTCGATGACGGGTATCGCATCAGGTGCGGTCACGTCGCTGGACAAGGCAGAAGCTGCAGCACATGCGCTCAAGACCAACCAGGAAGTTGCCCAACTCATCAACATCAATCCTGCAGCCCGGGTGACCACGGTCAAGCCAGCCGGTACCACTTCCCTTGTGCTGGGCACGTCCAGTGGCATTCACGCCTGGCATGCGCCGTACTACATCCGGCGTATGCGAGCAGGCAAGAATGAGGCCCTGGCTCAGTACATGATGCAGGCGTGCCCGGAGCTGGTCGAAGAAGACGTGACCAACCCGAACCAGGTTGTCCTGAGCTTCCCGCAGAAAGCCCCCGAGGGCGCTGTCATGCGTGATGAACCCATGATCAACCTGCTCGAACGGGTAAAGGACATCTCCCAGAACTGGGTCAAGGGTGGGCACGTATATGGAGTCAACCGCCACAACGTAAGCTGCACCATCTCGGTCAAGGATGACGAGTGGGGCGCACTGACCAAGTGGATGTGGGAAAACCGTGAGCACTACAACGGCATCTCCGTGCTGCCCTACTACGGTGCCATGGCCTACCCGCAGATGCCCTTCGAGGACTGCACCAAGGAGCAGTACGAAGCCATGCTGCCGTTGCTCGCAGGCATCAACATCGATGAGGTCTTCGAGGAAGACGGCTCTCACATCAGCCACAAGGATGAGCTCGCATGCGCAGGTGGGGCATGCGAAATCGTCTGAAGACCCAGTAGAAGGATGCGCCCTCCGGGGCGCTTCTTCGAATTACCAGGGCAGTCCCCCCATTAGCCCCCGTCTTAGGGGTTCGCACGGGGAAAGGTGCGAGTCTCCATCCCACGTACCGGAGCGGGGAACAAAGAAAGACATCCGGGAAGCCAGTCCAGGTGGGTGCCAGCCCAAGAGAGCTGCTACGAGCAGACGGCCTATGGACTCATCTTGTCGCGTACGGGCGCGACTGCAAATACCCGTACCCCCTAACCAATCAAGCCATGAAAAGGACATTGCGTGAATCTCTGCAAGAGCATCAATTGCTTCTCCAATACATATCCCGATCAGGACTTCTGCTCAAATTGCAGACCGGAAAAGCCAGCAGCGGTTGTAGCAGAGACGACCAATGCTCCCATGTCCGAACGGTATCCGA
Organism: Coriobacteriia bacterium; assembly: GCA_041595875.1. Taxonomy (GTDB): domain Bacteria; phylum Actinomycetota; class Coriobacteriia; order Anaerosomatales; family Anaerosomataceae; genus UBA2279. The sequence continues at coordinate 1,827 of JBFHJN010000145.1, read as the reverse complement.
AGTACTACAAAGGCGTCGCTCACCTCAGTGAGATCGACGTGTATGCCATCCATCACCTCTTCGCAATCCAGGACCCTTCCGGGGCCATCCAGCACGCCAGCAAGAAGCTCCTCCTATCGGGGCAGCGCACTGGCAACAAGACCATGCTGCAGGACATCAAGGAAGCCAGGGATACCCTCACTCGCTGGATCGCCTTGCAAGAACAGATGGCCCCCACAATCAAGGAGACTTCAAATGCCCCAAGCGAAATACAGCAATACCTCGTCCCTGCCGATCTCGATTGCAGTGTTCCTGGCAACGGATACGTATGACCACGACGACGCAGCGGACCACATCTCGGCCACGAGCCTGCTCAAGCCCGTTCGGCAACTCATACTGGCCAGTCGGTTACCAGTTGGACAGGCAGTATTCGACCTCGAAGACAACCTGGCCAACCGCATGGGTTCGGCCATTCACGACAGCATCGAACGAGCCTGGAAGACCAATTACCGGCAAGCCCTCCGTGATATCGGCTACCCGGAAAAGGTGATCGACAGGATCGTCATCAACCCCGATCCAGACCTGCCAGGCATCAAAGATGGCTCCATCCTGCCTGTGTATCTGGAGCAGCGCACCAGCAAGCGAATCGGGAAATACCGCATCAGTGGCAAGTTCGACTTCGTGGGGGATGGTCGCCTCGAAGACTTCAAGACCACCAGTGTCTACTCCTGGATCCACGGCAGTAACGATGAAAAGCATGCCCTGCAGGGGTCCATCTACCGTTGGCTCAATCCGAAGATCATCACCAAGGATGAGATGGCCATCCAGTACATCTTCACCGACTGGAGCAAGGTCAAGGCGCTCAGTGACACGAAGTACCCGCAAAAGCGGCATCAGCAAAAGCTATTCAAGCTCAAGTCGGTGGAGGAAACCGAAGCCTTCATCCAGAACAAGCTGCATCAGCTCGATCGCTTCTGGCTCGCACCGGAGATGAACCTTCCCCTGTGCAGCGATGAAGACCTGTGGCGTTCCGAGCCCGTGTTCAAGTACTACAAGAACCCGCAGAAGATGAGCCGAAGCACCAAGAACTATGACACCCGACAAGACGCCTACCTACGCCTGGCGCAAGAAGGTGGGCAAGGCGTTGTCGTTGAACAACCTGGGCAGGTGAAGGCTTGCCTGTACTGCCCCGCCTTCTCCCTCTGTGGTCAGAAAGACGACCTGATCGCCAAGGGCGAACTGGTACTCAGCTGACACAACATCAACAAGGAACCTGACATGGCACTCCCTTCCATCGATGAGATGACCTATCACCCCACGGCTGAAAAGCTGGTGGAAATCCTGTGTGATCGTACCCAGAACACCCAGCCCCTGTTCTTCCGGGTGCTGGTGGGCTACTACTTTGCCGTGGTGGCTTCGCACATGCGCTGCAGCATCCTCACGCCGGATCGGGGAAAGATTCCGATCAACATGTATGCCCTGAATCTGGCGACATCGGGCTTTGGCAAAGGCCACTCGACCAACATCCTTGAAGAAGAAGTGGTGGACCAGTTCCGCATCCGCTTCATCGATGAGACGTTCCCGTTGCTGGCAGAGATCAATCTGCCCAAGCTGGCAGTGAGTCGGGCAACCCGCAAGGGTACCGACCCCGACGAAGAAACTGTTCGTGTCCAGCGAGAGTACGACTCTTCAGGGGAAATCCTGTTTTCATTCTCGGAAGCCACGAGTCCTGCCATCAAGCAGCTGCGGCACAAGCTCCTGATGGCCGATGCAGGTGCATTGAGCCTGGAGATCGATGAGATCGGGCTGAACCTGCAAGGCAGCACCGAGGCGATGACGACCTACCTG
>JBFHJN010000144.1:0-3514 GCA_041595875.1 Coriobacteriia bacterium | reverse complement strand
CGGCTGGAACTCACTGCCGAAACGCGTGCAGCAAAGCTGCTCGCCACAGTGTCCCAATCCGCCCACCATACGCGCCTCATCGCGCACACCGATCTGGCGCATGTCGATGCGTGTATGGAACTCTGAAGCGAGTTCGCGGACGAGATCGCGAAAGTCCACGCGCTCCTCGGCCACGAAGTAGAAGACCATCTTGGAGTCGTCGAACAGGTGCTCCACACCGATGGGCTTCATGTCGAGCTTGTGCTTGGCCACCAGGCGGCGGAACGCGTCCATCTCCCCGCGCAGGGCTTTGTCGTAGCCCTCCACCCTGTCGAGGTCGTTTTGCGTCGCCACACGCAACACCGGCTTGAGCGTGCCCGGGACGGCGTCGGCCTCGACCTCGCGCGGGCCCATGACGACCTCGCCGAACTCCTGACCTCGCTCGGTACTGACGATCACGTGATCGCCCTCTGCTGCAGACGTCGCAGCAGGGTCGAAGTAGAGCACTTTGCCCGCATAGGGCAGTTTGACTCCCACTACCGTGGGCATCGTAAGACCTCCTGTATGTCGAACAGCATGGCCTCTACGGCCAGCTGCGGGCTCACATTATACGAGATACGGCTCCTTGCGCGAGTGACTGACTCCAGCGCCCGCACCGCAGCCCTGGGCGTCATGACAGCGGCGACCTCCGCGATAGCGTCCGCGTCGTCGGCGTTGGCCACCAACTCCGGTGCCCATCCTGACATCACCAAGCAATCCCGAAGCCAGCTCTCGGTCACGCTCAGCACTTCGGTCACACCTTCGCGCTCACGGGCGGTGAGTTCACGCTTGTGACGCTCTTCCAAAGGCTTGGTGGACTGCTTCTTGCCAAGAAGCTCTTTGCGCTCGGCAAGCTCACCGGCTTGCGCGGTCTTGAGCAGCTCCACCGGAGCCTTCGCCTCAGAGAGGACCTGACGCGCGCCGAGCAAGACATCATGACCATCCATGAGCGGAAGCCGCTTGAGCAGCTCGACGGTGGCGTTGCGAGTCTGACGCCGCACGGGAGAGGCCAAAAAGTCCAGTGCTCGCGAGACGACTCCGTCCGAGGCTGCAAGCGCCGCTTTCGCCTCATTGAGGGTGGCGCCGCTTCGCTGCACGAGAACCCCCAGAGCGGCGGACTCAGGCACCGGACGGAAACGCACCACCTGGCAACGCGATGCGATCGTAGGGATCACGGCGTCAAAGGTGCGGGAGAGCAGCACGATGAGCACATCGTCCGGCGGCTCCTCGAGGGTCTTGAGAAACGCATTAGCGGACTCAGCGTTGAAGCGGTCCGCTTCTTCGATGATGTACACCTTGTGCGTCGCTTGTACCGGCCTGAGGCTCACATCGTGTATGACCTCGCGGATCTGCTCGACCATGTAGGTGGCAGCGCCGGCTGGCTGCAGGATATGGACATCCGGGTGCAGCCCGTTGCGGATTCTCCGGCAGATCGAACAGACTCCACAGCCTCCGTCATCGCAGAACAGCGCGCAGGCAAGCGCCCGGGCGGCGGTCTTCTTGCCCGCGCCCGTGGGTCCGACGAAGAGGTAGGCGTGCGACACCGTACCGGTCGTCGCGGCTTGCTTGAGGAAGTCTGCGACCCGTTTCTGTGCGATCAGGTCGTCCCAGACACAGCTGCGTTCCATAGTGCGGCTATCGTAGCATGCCGCGCGATTGCAACGCGGCTTCCACATGCGCCCAGATCGAGGCGGCGACCGCTGCGGGAACGTCCCTGTGTATCAGCCTCACGCGCTCCGGTTCTCGTGCAGCAAGCTCGGTGAAGCCGAGACGGACACGCTCATGGAAGTCGAGCTGTTCAAGCTCAAGACGATCCGCACCCTTGGGAGTGGCTGCCGCGACTCCTTCGGCCGGGTCCACGTCCAGGAAGAACGTGAGATCCGGCATCAGCCCACCGGTGGCAGCGTCGTTCATCGCCTGCACCATGGCAAGATCAAGTCCGCGCCCGTATCCCTGATACGCGTACGAAGAGTCAGCGAACCGATCGGTGAGGACGACTGTCCCCTCCTCCAGCGCGGGCCGGATCACCGAACTCACGTGATGCGCCCGGCTTGCCTCATACAAGAAGAGCTCCGCAACAGGGTCAAGCCCCATGTGCGTGGGATCGAGCAGGATGTCGCGGATCTTGTCGCCCGCAAGAGTACCTCCAGGCTCGCGCGCCACTATCGTGTGCAGGCCGAGGGCCTCCAGGCGGTCTGCCAGCAGGCGGATCTGGCTCGACTTGCCCGAACCCTCGCCGCCCTCGAAGGAGATGAACAGGCCCTTTGTCGCGCTCACCGTTTCTCCACTCCGCGCCGTGCCGCAGGCGCTTGCGCGTACAGGTCGCCACCGTGCGCGTCGATAGCCACGAACACCGGGAAGTCTTTCAGCTCCATGCGCACAAGGGCCTCGGTGCCCAGTTCGGGCCACGCGATCGTCTCGGCGGAGAGAACATGTGTCGCCAGCAGCGCCGCTGAGCCGCCTACGGCCGCGAAGTACACAGCACCGGTGCGCTCACACGCCTCCAGCACCTGCGGTGCGCGGGCGCCCTTGCCGATAGTGGCGACGACGCCGGCATCGAGCAGCGCCGGCGTGTAGGCGTCCATCCGCTTGGCGGTCGTGGGCCCCACAGAACCCACCGCCCGCCCGGCCGCGGAAGGAGTGGGCCCGGCATAGAACAGGACCTGCCCGCCCAGCGAGAACGGCAGCTCGCCCGTGGCCTTCAGCGCCTCGGCGATGCGTGCGTGCGTTGCATCACGCGCCGTGTAGACAGGCCCCGAAAGCAGCACTTCGTCGCCGGCGCGCAGTCCCGCCAGCGCGGCCACGTCAACAGGCAGCGTCATGCGGATTGGATCAGGCATCGGAGCCCTCCTCGGCGCCACGCCAGTTCAGCGTCCGGTAGGCGTACACAGCCGCGGCGATAACGAGCAGCGACGCGAACAGCAGCGTCAGCCGGGGGCCGGACAGCCAGACCTGGTCCAGAGGCAGTCCCTGCTTCTCGACGAACCACAGTATGAGCTTGGCGGTGAGGTCGCCCACCGGAGCGATCACGATCATCGAAAGGAGCAGCGACACACGGATCACCGACTCCATCGCAGCGAAGACCCGGCCCCGCAGGCTGTCATCGACCGTGCGCACGACATAGGTGTTGCCCGAGACGGTCAGCGCCGCGATGGAAAAGCCCGCCACGACCGCGAACACGGCAGCGGTCCAGTACGCGGTACTGAGCGAGAAGATGAACATACCGCCGCCGAAAGCGACGACACCGCCCAGGAACACGGCTTGCAGCGGCAGCTTCATAGCGATTCGAGGGATCAACAGCGCACCTAAGACCATGCCCAGGGCGATGAACACGAGCATGAACGTCTGAGGCGCTGCGATCAGCTTCTCAAGCACCTTGACCTTGTCGAGGAACGGCACGCCACCGGAGAGATTCTGCTGCACGTACACCAGCCCGACGGTGATGATGGCGCCGCCGCCCAGGATCGCCGTACCGATAGTCACAAGCAGTCCCCTG
>JBFHJN010000143.1:0-3565 GCA_041595875.1 Coriobacteriia bacterium | reverse complement strand
GCGGCGGTGATCCGCCTGGGCGATCCGGCAGAGCTCGCTCGTGGCATCCTGGCCGAGAGGGGCCTGGACCCGGCCGCGGGTATGTCCACCGGACTGTGGTGGCGTCTGGGCATAGCCGCTCCTATCGACATCGCGCTTGGAGTCGCGCTTCCTTTGGCGGCGGCGATCCCTCTGTACGTGGTCGCCCTGTCCGGCCAGCCCCGCGTGCTGAGCATCGCGATCGCTCTGGTGCTTGCCGCGGCCGTGCTGATGTGGCCGGCCTACATCTGGCGACCGTGGAGGGAGGGTGGGCGCGTCTTGAGTCCGGGTATGACGCTGGCGGGTCTGGCCGTGGTCCGTGCTCCCGGCTTCTGGCGGGTTCTGCGCATCGAAGACCTGAGCGCCATGGGCCTAGCGCCACGCCGCAGGGTGATCTCCTCGCTCATCGTGGTCCTTGTCGGCGCAGCGCTACTCGTTGGCGTGACGGTCATGGGCCTTGACGTCGGCGGTTCGTGGCTTTCCTCGGCAGCGATATCCACCGAGTTCTCGGGGGACGCCGTCGGAGGCGGGCTGCCGCTGGAGACACAGCTTCAGTTCATCGTGGAGCAGGTCTACTTCGGCTCGCCTGCGGCGCCTGAGGCGGAGGGGAACACGGCGCTGCTGTATCTGTCTCCTGAGGGCTCCCTGGAGCTTGGGACGCTGTTGTCCAAAGTCGCCGAGCAGGGCATCGTGCGCGTGAGCGTGGGGGATCTTGAGCAGGTCACACCCGGTGTCTACCGGTTCACGGTGGGCGAGTACAGCGAAGAGAATACGGACTCACCGGAGACGGGCACCTCGACGTTCACCGTGGGCAGGCGGCAGTGGCTGCTTCCCGAGGGCACGGGAAGCGACTGGGTCGTGGTGGACGTACAGCCGTAGCCGGTTTTTTGGCAGGCGGTACCGGGCGCTGTGGTCTACTCGGCGCGCTCGCTGTCAGAAGTTGTCGCGTCGTGGCACTCCGTGCACGTGTCGAGCCCGAAGTCCTGGTGGTTCTCGGGCAGGGTGGCACGGGCCTCAACGTGATGGCACTGGTCGCAGTCTTCGAACAGGCCGTCCAGCGCATGGGGGATGTCGTTTGTGGGGCTCTTGGAGAGACCGGCGGGTGGCGGTTGCTTGTCGTAGCCGGTGGAGCTGACCGGGTGGCACAACAAGCACTCCTCGGTCTCGTACTGAAGGTGTCCGACGGGCATTCCGAAGTCACGAGCGGGTTCTCCGTGGCACAGAGGGCAGCGCGAGTCACCCATGGCGATCGAGTGCGGCACGCGCACGGCCTCGGTCGTCTGATGGCACGACTCGCATGTCTCAAGCCCGAAGTAGCGATGGGTCTCCGGGATGCTTTGCAGCTCAAGGCTGTGACACTCCATGCAGTCGTCGGTGTGTCGCGCTGACGGATGGGGATTGTCCGGTGCGGCCGACGCAGCTTCTTGCGGCGCTACCGATGCGGCGGTCATGGCGAACAGCGCCACAGCTCCCACGAAGAGCGCCAGGATGACGGCTACCACTGTTGAGACGATGCGATGGTTCATGCTGCCTCCCTAAACCATGTCGAATCGCTCGGTGTGGATACGGTCCGCCGGTACGCCGATCTTAGGCAGGACTTCCTCCATGGCGTCCATCAGAGGCGTAGGCCCACAGATGAAGTACTGGAAGTGGCGGTACAGAGACGTTGGGAGATAGCGCGTGAGCGTCTCGGCTGTGACAAAACCGCGCTCACCCTCCCAGTCCTCGTGTGCACGCAGCAGGACCGTCACGAGCGTGAGCGAGGGCATGCGCTCTGCTGTGGCTGCGAGTTCTTCTCGGAAGGTCAGGTCGTCGAAGTCGTTGGCGGCATGGAAGACGAACACGGGCCGTGAGTCGTCGCGCGTTTCTAGGGCCTGCAGCATGGAGTACAGCGGCGTGATACCCACGCCTCCGCCGATAAGGACGTAGCCAGCACCCTCCTCGCGGTCCATGGTGAAGACGCCGTGAGGTCCGTCCAGCCAGGCAGTCGCGCCCACCTCCACTTTGGGCACGATGCCGCCGGACCAGTCGCCCAGTTCTTTGATGGTGAAGGCGACGGTGCCGTCGTGGTTGGGGATGTCCCCGTTGGAGGAGAAGGAGATGGGATGCTTGTCTGTGCTGAGAGGACTGCGCCCGAATCCGATCCAGGCGAACTGGCCGGGCTCGAAGCGGAATCCGTCATGCCCCACCGGACGCAGCACGAGCGTGTGCGACTGGCCGTGCTCCGGGCGATTCTCAACGACTTCCCATGGCTTGCTCCTGAGCATAAGGGGCCTGAGCAGCCTGTAGTTGAGGAACATGCCAACGAAGAAGACGAGGTAGACGATCAGAAGCGTCCGCATGACCGGCAGGGCTGCAAAACGGCCCACACCAAGGATGTGGACGGCCGCAACGCCGATGAGCAGCACCGAGAGGATCCCGTGCGTCGTGTGCCACACCTCATAGGAGAGGTGCATCAGGCGCCGGTAGACGGAGAGCCCTACCACAAGCGCCGCCAGGACAAAGGCGACGGTTCCCATCGTGACCGGCCACGGAGTGGTCGCGGTGGGCACGAGTATCCGGCTGGTATAGGCGAGGTCGGCCACCAGCAGTATGGGGTGGGCAACGGCAAAGGCCATCGAGGCGATGCCTATCTGCCGATGGAACTGCAGCAGCGAGTCGATGCCGAATGCGCCGGCAACACCCCGCAGGCGAGAAACCAGTGCCAGCTCGGTGGCCATGAGGGCTAGCGCTATGTAGCCCACGGCATCAGCAAGATATATGAGAGGGCTGGCAGCCTGGCCGGGGTCGAAGAAGACCACGCCCACCACGAGTGGGGCCAGGATGATGGTCAGGTACGTTCCAAACCAGAAGACGCCTCGCATGATGAGCCGCATGAGTACCTCGCGAAGTAGGGTGCGTAGGGGTCAGTCCTGTTTGTCCCCGCGCCGAAGTATACCCAATGGGAACAACACCGGCGTGCTCTCTTTGTACTCCTCGTACGCGGTTTGCCCGCCCCATTTCTCCTCGGCTTTCTTCTCCAGGAGCGGAACGCCGCTGATGCGGGTGATGAGCACGAAGACGAAGATCGGCGAGATGAGCGTGGCGTACTGCCAGCCGCTCAGCGTCGGCAGCGCGATGATGGCCACGCCCGCCCACAGTGTGATCTCGCCGAAGTAGTTGGGGTGTCGTGAGACAGACCACAGCCCGGTGTGGATGAAGGCGCCCTTGTTGGCCGGGTCGGCGCGGAAGCGGCTCTTCTGGAAGTCGGCCACCGCCTCGAAACCGAAGCCGAGAAGCCATACAGCCAGGCCAACGACCGCGAACGCGTCGAGCCCGGGGGCGCTGTTGCCGGACGTGATCGCCCCAAGCGCGGCAGCGAGCGTGAGGCTCACCCACAGGCCCTGCAGCGTCCACGTCATCAGGAAGTCGGGGAAGGAGTTCTTGAGCCGGTCGAAGCGGTCGTCTTTGCCGGCCTGAAGCACTCTGCGGAACAGGAAGGTGCCCAGTCGGGTGGCCCACACCAGCACCAGTGCAAGCAGCAGGATAGATCGAGCGCTTGTCTGTC
>JBFHJN010000142.1:0-3675 GCA_041595875.1 Coriobacteriia bacterium | reverse complement strand
GCGATCTCAGCGGGGCCGAACCTGTTGGGCCACAGTAGCTCGCCCTTCTTTGTCCGGGGATCACTCCAGCCGATCGAGGTCTTTCGCTTGTCAAGCTCGAACTCGGCGGGCAGGTTCAGATGCTCCCACCCTTTCTTCTTGAGCAGGTGGCCTGCAAGGTCAGCCTCGTGGCCGCGCTGCATGGTGATCACGCGTACGCCTCTCTTCGGGTCATTCAGGCGCGTGCTCATGACGTGGTCCCACCATTCGATCACGCCCTCGCGTATCACGTCAGAATGGATTTCCTTGATATTGTGCGGGTCATCGACGACGATCGCGTCGCCTCCCTCACCCGTGGTCGTGCCGCCAACGGAGGTGGCGATGCGGTAGCCCCCGTGGTCGTTGTCGTAGCGCATCTTCGCGTTCTGGTCGCCAGTCAGGCTGAAGTGATCTCCCCACCTGTCCTGATACCACGTGCTTTGCAGGAGACGCCTTGACTTGAGCGCGTCACGGATCGACAGCGTGTGCGCGTAGGACGAGTACAGGAACCGATAGCCCGGACTGTCAATCCACACCCACGTGGGCCACATCACGCTCAAGCACAGGCTCTTCATGTGCCGGGGTGGCATGGTGATGACGAGGTTCCTGATCTGGCCCTTCATCACTGCCGATAGATGCTCGGCAATCGCGTCGATGTGCCAGTTGTGCAGGTAGTCCGTGGCGGGCTCGACCACCCTCCATGCATCCTGCACGTACATCGAAAAGCTGCTTGGCAGCGATGCCCTGTCTCGCTCCACAGACTCTCGCCTGTAGTGCTCGCTCATCAGGTGAACGAGACGCTGCTCGGGATCGAGCGACATCACGTTCATCCCGGTGTCGACGTTACGTTGAAGCACGCTGTACGTATCCCTTGACGTTCACGTACTCGAATCCCGGGGGAAGCTGGTCAAGCTCGCGCACGGCACCCACGAACATGCGCGTGATGTTTACCGCCTCACCACCCTCGCCGAACAGGCGAAGCACACTCTCGACGCCAACAACCTCGTCGCCATTGAACCCGATGATGTGCGTACACCCGAGCGGGTCGCGCACCACCACTTGCATCAGGTCGATCCTTCTTTTGCCTTCTTGATGACGAAGCCAGCCTGCTTGGCCGCTTCGGAGATTTGCTCGTTCAGTTCTTCGTCGCTCAACTGGCGCGCGCTGCGGTTGGTGACTTCGCGCTTTTCCACCAGCACGCCAGCGAGCTTTGCACGCAACGTCACCGCAGAGATCATCGCCGCAGGCATCTTCAGCGCCCGTGCAAGTTCAAGCGCTTCGCCCGCCTCCTCCATGGCCTTGTCGGTGTCGTAGATCGCGACCAACTCGGTCTTCGCGCGCAGCATCTCGATTCTTGCGCTGATGTGAGGCTTCGCGAGAATCGTGCACGCTTCCGTGCGAACCCAACCCCCGTTCTTCTTCGCCCCGGGCGCGTACGCAGCCCTGTACGCCTGCTCAGCGTTGGCGCAGACCATGTACTCTTGGCAGAACTTCTCTTCCTTGAGCGTCAGGCCCTCGGGGGTGACTCGTGCGGCGCGTGCCATGGGGAAGACTGTATCTCATCACGGCGAACCTTGCTATGCCCGCTTCTCGGCCTCCTCGTATGCCTGAGTCGGATCATTCTGCTTGAGCGCATTGCTGACCTTCTCAACCTGAGCCACAGCGTTTCGTTCAACCTCGATCGCAACCGATGTCAGCATCTCATGCTCGGTCACCCATCCGCGACCTTGGCACGCACGACAATCTGGAAACACTCGCGGGGAGCGCGGATGAACCGACCTCATGCCAGTACAGGTTTGTTTCTTGAAGCACTCAAAGCGGCCAGAGTTTCCGTCTTCGGTCACCCACGCCACGTTTCCACAGCATTCGTAGTGGGCAGACACGTAGCCATGCAGGCGGGAAGAACACTCGACGCAAGCGTACACAGGTTTGTACTTGTCGATCAGAGCGCTCACGTCGGTGAGTGCTGTTTTATTCTCGTTGATCATTTGTGTGGTCTCTCCAACAGTTGGTTTAGCAGGAAAAGGGGTGGTGCTTCGTCCTATCGCGTACCTGTACCAGTGCTCGTACTTCTGGAAGACGGTTTCGTACGGCATCACACGCCTCTTGCGAGGCGCATCCCGTTGTCGGTGAGCACAGCGGTGCCGTTGCCATCTCCGTACTTGATGAGCCCTTCGTTTTTCATCCGCACGAACACGTTGCGCGCGAGCGTGATCCGGTCTCCCGTTTCATCGTTCACGAGCACACAGTTCGCGTTGTAGATTCCGCGACCCACCACGCAGCGGTAGCCGTTCGCCATGCGCTTCACCACGTCGATCTTTCTTTCGTTCATCAATCGAACTCCACGTTTTTCTGTTTGCAAGCACGACGAGCCTGCGAGTACCAGTTCAAGTACGCGCGGTGATCACTCACTGAGCCCGGGATCGTAAGCGTCACGCTGCCACACGGCGAAGTAATCTTCCAGTGACGACCGCCCCGGCGCGCCCTCCAGCCCGCCTTCAGTAGGTCCCTCACCCGGTCATTGATCTGCCGGTCGTCCGAGTACCACCCCGTAGCCATAGAACCCCCGTTCCGTAAGTTATTGATTTCCCGGGGGTTTCTGTACCCCTCAGGATAGGGTGATCATGTTACAAAATTTTCCCCTTTCCTGTCAAACCCGTGGTAGTATGCGTTCTGGTGTGTTTCTCAGCGCCCGGGGCTCCGGGGCTGAACCACCAAGGGCAGCACCGAAGGACTCCACCTTCGGGTGGGTGCAGGGGAGCGAAGGGCCGACTGACGACGAGGCCCCACGCGCAAGGCTCTCCCCGGGCACGCAGCGGTGCTGATCGGTCGACGGACCCTCCTGAGGCGCGCCAGCGCCAAGGTGCCGAGCGATGACCGAGAGGTCGCGGTGGACGTGGAATTCGTCCAGAGAGTACAGGGACTCCGTCAGCCCCCGAACAGGCACGTCGTGGAAGAACCCCTTGTACTGGATGTCTCGGTGTACCGCACCGACTGATGAGGCCGCAGCCAAGGCCGAAACATCCAACGAGGATTCGACATGAGCGACTACACCGAATGGAATGCCAAGGCAGTAGCCTTTCGCTTGAGCAAGGAACTCGAAGCAATCGATGCGCAGGTCGTGATGCTGGCGGCGCGCGAGCGCGAGGTTCACAGGGAACTCGCTGACCTCTCGATCAAAGTGAGCGGCGTCAAGCAAGGCGACGTGCTCGACGGTAAGTCGAGCAACAGCGGCAAGCCGTGCAGGTTCATCGTGCGCCACATTCAGGTCGACGTGCGCGACGACAACAGCCTGAGCGTCCGGTACTTGGGCGACAAGCTCAACAAGAACGGTGAGCCGAGCACCATCGAGGCGTACGCGTTTGCCAGCTACCTCGACACGATCAAGTTCAAGTAACCCAACATCGAAAGGGCTCAACATGAATAGATACGTGGTTCCGGGCGCGGTTGGTGAGCGTGTAAGCAACAAACTCTACACGCACGCGCTCACCGGGAAGTGGCCCTACGACAACGACAATCCTCGTGTGGTTCACCGCTGGTCGCAGTCGGCAGTTGCGGCACGCAAAGCGATGAATTCCTTTCTTGCCCGTGGTGCCTACGACTTGGAAGTGCGCGAGGTCGTGAAGATCAAGGTCAAGTAACCCAACATCGAAAGGG
>JBFHJN010000141.1:0-3704 GCA_041595875.1 Coriobacteriia bacterium | reverse complement strand
CCAGCCACTCAATCAGTTGTTGGTCGTCCATTGAATGCCTCCATAATCGCCTCTACTGTCTTCGGCCCTACTCCCGGCACTGACAGTAGCACAGATTTGTCACCTGTCCAGTGCAGCGGCAACGGTACTCCAAGATGCTTAACGATGTCTTTCGCTCGTTGATGACCCACCCCCGGCACCGACTCCAGCAGATACACGGCGAAGGCCTCGCTAGTAGACAGTCCCCAGCCGGCAATGCGGGGCTTCCCTCGTTCTGCCAACTTCGACGGTTTGCCTTGCAACGTGTACGCATAGAGAGACTTCACGACTTCGGCCGTCTCCCACTCATCCTTGGTCCACAGAAGCACCAATCCATGATTGACCTGCAACGAGTACTGCAACGACACGAGTTGCGTATATGTCATGTTGCCATAGGAGAACAGCAGTGTCCCGTGACTGGTGAAGATCGGCTCGCCCTCCAGGATGATGCCTTTCACTTCAAGCGACTGCATCTGCTGTAGCTCTTTGGCAAGGCGCTTGTCGTTGATACTCGCGAGCAGGTCACCGGGAAACTTCTTCCGCTGGAATCCCACCCAACCCGACGACACCGCCCACAGGAAATCCACCCCCATCTGTTCCGGTTGCGGGGCGTTGATGCCTAGGTCGGCAAAGGCGCGATGTCGTTCGGCCGGGGAGACGAAGATCATCCCAGGTTGCCCTCGCTGCTGTTCTCCCAGCAGTCGTCGTATCCTTTGCGCCAACCCGCATGCCACGACACTATGTGAACGGCATAGACAATGCCGGCGCCGATGACGATACCGATGAAGAGCCAAGTCATTTGTCTTCCTGCCCTTCCTTATAGCCTTGCATCCATCCTATAGAGAAGCTGATCGCGGCAACAAGAAGGATGATCAACGTGATGATTACCAATTCTGGACCGGTCATGTCAGTATCCATCCCGCGCGACCCATCAGGTAGTCCATGGCGAACCCGTTCTCGATCCGTAGGTTCTTCGTATCGCGATCGCTCCGGTCTTTCACCGTCGTCGCCCAATACTTGAATCCGATCTCCCCGTTGCCGGTACGAGACATCAAAAGCACAGTATGCGCCTTGTGCGGGAATGACTTGTGACCTTCGGGCCGCCATCCCAATTCGCCATAGTCCTGAAGCGTCGTCTTGTCCTTCGACTTCGACTCGTAATGATCCAGCACCTGCTTCGGCTCGGCAGTGGCGAAGAGATGACAGAGGCGTGCTGTAGACAGATCCCGCACAACAAGCTTCTCCCACCACGAGAGGAACTGCTCGCGAATCTGCACCCAGTCACCCGACTCGATCGGCGGGCCTTTGTGGTCGGGGTCGATCAGTCGGGCCAGTTCGAAGTCAGCGCGCGTCTCCCCATACATCTGCATCAGGTAGTGGTCAACTGCTGCTGAATACGCAGATGACGCAGTATCGGGGATGATCCAGTCACCCTTCTCGACCCTGTCTCTCAGGGCAATGGCCCATTTGGCGTAGTCCACGAAATACGAAACGGGGGTGACACTGACATTGGTCAGATGCGAGAAGGATCCGGACATTGACCGCACTACTGCATCATCAGCATCCGCTACGTGGAACGTTCCCGGTGTGCCGGTCTTCTGATACAGGTCGGCAATGCTGAGCCAAGCCTGGGTCTTGCCGGCACCATATCCCCCGTAGGTGAGGATACGTTCAGGGATCCACTCATAGTGAATACCCGCTACTTCATGTGACGGTGGAATGAATGACACTCTAAGCCTCCAATACTTCCTTAACGAAGGTCTCTTCTTCCAAATACTCTTCGATGAGAGTGCGAATGATCTCTGACAGTGTGTAACCAGGAAAGGCGCGCATTAGACGCGCTACTACATCGTCTTCTATTCGCACACTTCGTATCCGCGTACCCTTCGACATTGTTACCCTTTCGGTCCCTTGGTGTACAGTGAATGCTTACCCTTTTTCTTGAAATCTTGCAAACGTTTCCCGTGCTCTTTGAGGAATTTCTCCACGGCCTCAAGGTCCGTACTTTGGCGTCCGGCTTGGTAATACATCCGATAACCGGTTGGGGTTTCCACAGAGCCTTTCGGAACATGTTCCTCAATTACTGCACGGGCCGCAGCTAGATCCTTTTCCAAGTCCTTGATCTTGGCCTTGAGCGCCACGTGCTGGATGAGAGCTTTTTCAAACTCGGGATCATCGTACATCTCGACATCGCGCTTAGGTTCTTTCGCATCCATGCAGTTCATAGTGTCGCGATATGGACAGAACCATCGGTTCGCATCAGGCGAACAGTAGCTGGGATCCTCAACAGCTAGAGGACGACTGATGATATCCGACACTTCTTGGATACGAGCACGGATATCTGCCAGCGCGTAGGGCGGCTCCATCAAGCGTGCTTGGATCCATTCCTCCTTGTTATCGGTGCCGTCTTCGTGCTGGGCACGTTGAACTGCGGTGTATAGACACGGGTACTTGATTGAATGCATGTACACAGAGATGGACCACGCATAGTGTGGGTGGTTCCTGAAGGTCGGGACCCACGCACCTGCGGCGTCACGTTCCAGAGATTTGATCCACAGATCGTATTGGTTGGGCGACATTGACTTGTTCTCCCACATGTACATGGGGATGTCTTGGTAGTACCAGAGACCTTCGGCGTGTCCCGTTACCACCCAACGTCGTCCGTCGATCTCAAATTCAAGCTTCACCGGTACTTGGGAAACCTTGAGGGACATCTTTGTCTGCTCGGCAAGAACTGCCTCCATGTGGCGTTCGTACCGGTGGCCAGCTTCTGCCGCCTTGATCAGTTCCGGCCGATCGATCATACGATCGTACTTGAGAATGTCGGCGGCTATGGCACGAACACATTTACCCAGCATAGAGGCGCGCAGATAGATCGTTGACCCGTCGATTTGGATTCCGGGACGATCAGTGTCAGTCCGTATCGTCATTGAAACCCTTTCCTATCTCCGGGTGATGGAGTGCCATATGCTCGCGCGCATCTTCTACGACAGCTTGCATGGCCTTAACACGACGCTCATGTATCTTGTTAGGGAATATCTGCTTACTGACCTCAACCCACGGATTCCATTCGGCCGGCACTTTTGGATCTTCTGACGGCCGATGGTTGACAGTGAGAAGCTGACCGTCAGCAGTCAACCATCCAACAAGTTTCCGTTTGAACCCTTCGCCGTCATAAAGTGGGAACGTTGCAACGCTCTCCGGAGATCGTATTTCCTTAGCCATCCTCTTCCTCCAATTTCCTACGAATCATGTCTACACACAGGATGTAGCCAACAAGGTCAATCACGTTATCATCACGGTGAGCGTTCTGCTCGCGCGACATCTTCACTGCCATCATGAACGTAGCAGCTTCCTTAGCCGTGAGGAAACGACCGGTCATGGCGCGGAAGATTTCTGCGGTGCGGGTGTAGTCGTCAAGAGGGTGGCCATATGCTTGACCGCGCTCCCCACCGACGAGTTGAATGGCACGTAGAACAAGCTTGGCGGACTCATGTACGGGGGAGTCGGCGGCAATACCAAGGATATTTAGTGCGTGATCAGCTTGTTCGAAGGATGTCTCGGTAGGGACTTCAGAGGGTGCCTTGGCGTCTCCTATCTCATTCTTCAGATCCCAGACCTTTCGAACTGTAGCCCACAGTCTTTTGTTAGTCAATTCTTCTATGGGGCGCACATCTACGCGACTT
>JBFHJN010000140.1:0-3705 GCA_041595875.1 Coriobacteriia bacterium | reverse complement strand
TTGAAGGCGAAGCCAAGGAGGTTCGATGAGTGCCGAGGCGTCGTTGATACGGGGTAAAGGCCCTGGGTTGGGGGATATCAAGCACCGGTTTGCGGTGAGTGATGTACTCCGGGTGGCGCAGTACCCGGATGGTTCGGTACGTCTGCAAAGCCAATGCCTGTGGAGCCATGGCGAGACAGGGGGTTTGGCCTGGGTTGACCTGCCCATGGTGTTGGTCGATGAGACAGGCCAGGAGATCAAGGTGTGAAGGAGCAGGACTTTCCTGCAGGAGAGCCCCATAGCTGGGGAAGTCTCTTCCTTGGTTTGGGGTTGAGCCTGGGCCTTGGGAATGTAATGGGCTGGCTCATGTGGCATGTCTCGGCAACGGCAGGGGCAATCACCGCGATGGTCATGACCCTAGTGTTCCTGCGCTGCTGTGTCCTGTATCTGTGGCGGGGGAAGTAGGTATGGGTGCGCCTGATCCCGTTGCCGAGGCCCTTGCCCCGTGGAAGGTTGAGGATTACCTCAACAACATTGATTACAGTGTCCCGGAAGACTACGTTCCGAGCGATTTTGCGCTGGAATTCGTCACCTTCATCAAGCTGGTGAATGGGGTACAGGGGGAGGAAAACCTTACCCCTCTGGTTCATTACCGCATGCTCGACACCATCACACATGGTGGGCGTCGGGTGATCAACCTGTGCCATCGAGGTATCGCCAAGACCACGGTGATGGGCGAGTACCTGTTCCTGTTTATCGCCACCTATGGGGAGATTCCTGGGTTTGGGCGAATCGACCTGGCCTTGTATGTGTCGGACTCGATCGAGAACGGCGTCAAGAACATGCGCAAGAACCTGGAGTTCCGTTGGGAGAACTCGGATTTCCTGCGCCAGTACGTACCCCGTATCCACTTCACCGATATCCGCTGGGAGTTCGAGAACGCCGATGGAAAGGTGTTCATCGTCAAGGGGTATGGCGCCAAGACCGGTGTCCGGGGTGCCAAGGAACTGGGTAAGCGCCCTCAGCTGGCTGTGCTCGATGACCTGATTTCCGATGAGGATGCTCGCTCTGCCACGGTGATCGCTGCGGTGGAGGACACGGTGTACAAGGCGGTCGATTACGCCTTGCATCCGACCAAGAACATGATCATCTGGTCGGGCACCCCGTTCAATGCGAAGGATCCCCTGTACAAGGCGGTGGAATCCGGGGCCTGGAGCGTGAACGTGTTCCCGGTATGCGAGCAGTTTCCTTGTTCGAAAGAAGAATTCCAGGGCTCCTGGCCCGATCGCTTCACGTATGAGTATGTGAAAACCCAGTACGAGAACGCCGTCAAGCTCGGCAAGGTCGAGACGTTCAACCAGGAACTGATGCTGCGAATCATGAGCGATGAGGACCGCATGATTCAGGATGCGGACATCGGCTGGTACAAGCTCGACTCCGTGCTACGCAACAAGAGCCGGTTCAACTTCTACATCACGACCGACTTTGCCACGAGCACCAAGCAAAGCTCTGACTTCTCGGTGATCAGTGTGTGGGCACACAACAGCGCGGGGGACTGGTTGTGGGTCGATGGCATCTGCAAGCGCCAGCTGATGAATGCCAACATCGATGATCTGTTCCGGCTCTCCCAGATGTACCGCCCCCAGAGCGTGGGGGTTGAGGTGACCGGGCAGCAGGGCGGCTTCATCCAGTGGATCCAGGATCAGATGCTGGAGCGCAACATCTATTTCCCGCTGGCTTCCGAAGGCAATGATTTCAAGCCCGGGATTCGACCCAACACCAACAAGATGGTGCGGTTCAACACCGTGGTCCCGTGGTTCAAGCTGCGAAAGATATTCTTTCCTATCGAACGCAAGCTGGAAGCACCAATGGCTGAAGCCATGAATGAGCTAAGCCTGGCTTCGCCTTCCGGGTTTCGAAGCAAGCACGATGACTTCATCGACACTATCTCCATGCTTTCTTCATTGAAAGCCTGGCGTCCTTCTGAAGAAGCCCCCATGCGACAGAGCAGTGGCGGGGAGGGTATGTGGGACCTCGACGTGGATGAAGCAGTTGCTGACCGAATGGCCTCCTACATCGTTTAAGGATTTTCCAAGTGCTACTGTCCGAAGTTTTTTCCGCGCTTGCTTATGGCGAGCTCTCTCAAGTTGTCCAGGGGCAGCATACCGATGGCGAGATTGACGAGGATCGCTATCCGGAGCTGATCTCTCACATCAACCTGGGCCTGATGGCGCTCTACAAGCGGTTCCCCCTCAAGGAGGAGGAAATCAAGGTCGCGCTGCAATCCGGGATGCTGACCTACCCGCTCACCACTGCCTATGCAGTGAGTAATACCGAATCGGCACAGCCGGTGAAGTTCATCATCGATACCGTGGGGGCGCCTTTCAAGGACGACATCCTCAAGATCGAACGGGTATATGTGGATTCCGGGCGTGAGCTTGGGCTCAATGACGAGGCGGATTGCTACGCTTGTCTTACCCCCAGTGCCACCGTACTGAGGGTGCCCGAAGCGATCGTGGAGAAGAGTTCCACGCTACCCGATCGGCTGCATACCGAGAACCTGCGCGTGGTCTATCGGGCAGCCCATCCCAAGATCGATGCTTCTTTGGTGTTTGCCCCCGATCAGGTTGTCCTGGAGTTGCCGTACAGCCACATGGAAGCACTGCTGCTGTTCATTGCCAGTCGTGTCCACAATCCGATTGGAATGACCAACGAATTCCACGCCGGCAATAGCTACGCTGCCAAGTACGAGAATGAGTGCATGAAACTTGAAGTATTCAATCTTCGGGTGGATCAATCCGCTGGTAATTCCCGCCTGATTCGCAATGGCTGGGTATGAGAGTGTTAACTCAACGAGTTAATGCCCATAATGTGAACCTCAAAGAAAACGGCGGAAATATGATTGAAGTTACCAGGAGCATCTTCCAGAAATGAACGACGAAACCCAAGTGCTTGCGCCATTGGCAAAGCCGCTCACCAATTGGAAGAATGCGCCCTCGGTCAGGGATCTGAAGCAGGACTTCCTGGATGCCAAACCAGTCCATGATTCCCAGGTCCAGAAGATTGAGGAATGGCTGGACAACCTGAATGTCACCGGCAAAGCCGTCGTCAAGACTGCTACGGGGAATTCATCCGTTGTTCCCAAGCTGATTCGCAAACAAGCGGAATGGCGCTACCCCGCTCTCAGTGAGCCTTTCCTCAGTACGAGTGACCTGTTCAACGTTCGCCCCAAGACCTGGGAAGACCGGGAAGCAGCCCAGCAAAACCAGCTACTGCTGAACCACCAGTTCAACACACATATCGACAAGGTGTCGTTTGTTGACGAGTTCGTGCGTGCCGCAGTCGATGAGGGGACCGTGCTGGTTCGGGTGGGTTGGAACTTCGTTGAGGAAGAGTACGAGGACGATTTCCCGATCGTGGAATATGTCGTCAATCCGAAGCTGGGGCCGTTGCACGAGCATCTGCACCAGATGATGGAGAACTCTCCGAGCCAGTACGAGACGGATGTTCCCGAGGAGCTCAAGCAGGCTCACGAGCTCACTATGCAAAACGGTGTCCCGATCGAAGCAGTGATCACGGGGTACAAGCGCGAGAAGCGCATCCGCACCGTAGCCAACCATCCCACCATGGAAGTGTGCGACTTCCGCAATCTGGTGATGGATCCCACCTGTCTGGGCAACCTGCGCAAGGCCAAGTTCGCCATCTACAGCTTCGAATCCTCCAAGG
>JBFHJN010000139.1:0-3839 GCA_041595875.1 Coriobacteriia bacterium | reverse complement strand
GCACATACCGAAACTGCGTGGCGCTGATCTTGTAGGCTTTTCCCTCCACCTCGAACCAGCACACCCCTCGATGCAGGTAGTACCCATCGCGGTTGAACACGGGCAGCATCTCGGCGTCTGGATCAACGCACTCTCTAAGAGTTTTTGGGCGGGTCATCCACCACTCAAGCTGGAGGACTTTGATCTTCATGCTCACACCTCGAAAAGAACGTACTGCAGTGCGCGATACCACGCTGCGTACTCGGCGTACTGCGGGCACCACGTCATGTGCGGTTGTACTTCCGGTCGCCCATTCATCGACCAGGCGTAGCCGCCACAAGTGCAGTGGTGTTTGAAGGACTTGAGCTGCTGCGCTTCCTCGCGGGTCATGGCTTGTCCCAGATCCAGTTCGTCGTGAGCTGTCCGACACCCACGCGCATGGTGCCTAGCTGCATGCCCGTGATGGCGTGGCTGAGCTCGATCACGTCCTTCGGCTCGCCTTCGAGCACGGCCAGCTGCGAGAGCCGGCGGATGGCGGTGTCCAGGCGCACGTAGCGGCGCGTGGTGAGCACCTTCTTTTTGCGGTGCCAGGTGCCGATGATGTTGCGTTCGTAGGTGGTGCTGTCGGTGTTGTCGGTGTGCATGCGGAGTGGCCCATGTTTTAGGAGTGGCCATGGGCCCATGCGGGGCCCATGTTGTGCCTGGCAGTTGGGCGCGAAGCGCCCGCCGTGAAACGGCGTTATCCCGTTCCACCCTAGCGCAAGCCAGGGTGGAACGGGATGGGTTGAGCGGTCAGTACGAGCGGCGCCGGCGGAAGCGCGCCACCCGGGTGACGATCGGGAAGAGGAACCCGCCGAGTAGCGCGGCGACCGTGGCAGCCATGCCGCCGGTCATGGTTCCCGAGTGCAGCTTGAAGACCACCATGAAGATGGCGATCTCGATGAGCGCTGCGGTGTAGTTTCCTCTGGCGAACTTCCACCAGATGGTGGCCATGCCGAGGATGATGATGACGCCGTACAGGATGGGCGCCGAGTCCAAGTGGCTTAAGAAGACCGGCATTGTGCGTTCTCCCGGTTCGTTGTCAACTGTGCGAGGTAGGTTAGGTACATCGCGTGTTCGGCCTGAGTGCGCACGAGGTTCGCGTAGTCGTCGAGCAGCAGCTGCTCGTCGGGCTCGAGCTGAGCGACGAGGCGTTCGCGCATGTTGGCGAGGATCTCGGACATGGTGGTGGCTCCTATGCGTTGGGACGAACGAATGCGGGAAGGTCCGTGTGCGTTTCGACGTAATCGAAGTCGAAATGGTGGGCATGGACCTCGCGGTCGTCGTAATACTGCTCGACATCATCGAGCGAGGTGAAGAAGTGCTGCGGTCCCATAAGCCGGCGGTGGTAGTCGTCGTCGTCGGGCGTTGCGGTGTAGGCGACCCACACACCATCGAGGTGGGCCGCCGTGGCGAGTAGGTGAAGGCGCATCAACTTGCGCTCCAGCGACAAGCTGAGGATGACGTCGTTGAGCTCGGCTGAGAGCACTGGGTAGAGAGCAGGGCCGGGCCCAGACAGAAGGTGGAAAGCGGCGGAGCTAATGGATGCGGCCGGGCTGTTCGGCACGAAGCCGGAGACTGTGACCAGGCTGTCCGCGTACTCGAGCGCCTGCGAAACAAGGTGCCGCGTGTCGTAGGTGTGGGCGGCGATGATGCGTCCGAGGGCTGCCATGATCACGGGGATTTGGTCGTCGTTGATCTGGTGGCGCGTGTCGATGGTGTTGAAAGCGGACATGGTGGTGGCTCCTTGATGGGGAAGGACGGGTGAGGTGGGGTGCGCCCCGACGGTGTCGGTGCCGGGGCGCGTGCTGCGGTTACGCCTGCTGCTGCTGCTGCGCGAGCTTGTTCTTCGCCCGGGTAGCAGCTGCCTTGCGAGCTGCCTCGGAGCGGCGCTTGGCGTCCGCCTCGCGTTCAGCGGCGCGTGCGGTCTCGTCCGCCTTGCGCTGCTCGTAGGAGAGGGAGACAGGCTTGCCAGCGAGGGACTCGACAGGGGTCGGTTCGGCGGGCGTGGCGAGGGCGGCCAGTTCGGCCTCGATGGCTTCGTCGAGCTTGGCGTTGTCACCCTCCACGCTCTGGATGGCGCTCTGGATCTGACGTTCCAGCGCGACCTGGCGCTTGGCGAGCGCCTCGGTGTCGACGCCTACGACGCGCATCATCTCGACGATGCCCTTGCGGTAGCCCGAGAGTCGAGCAATCTTGGGGCTGGTGATGGCCGAGGCGAGCTGCACCTCGCACTCGTTCAGCATCGCTTCCAGCGCGTTGCCGATCACCTCGGCCAGCTTGTCATGCTGGTCGGTGACCGCGTCCTCGTCGTAGAGGTCGTTGTCCGACACGAACTCGTTGTCGTAGGTGGTGTCGTAGCCTCTGCCGTCGAAGATCTGCCCGTCGAGCACGAACCCCGTGTCGGCGAGGATGTCGGAGATCTCGGCCACGTTGGCCTCGCGTTGCCGCATGCGCTCCTCGATCGATGCCGCGGCGTGCCGGTAGTGCTCGGCGAACCTGCTGGCGCTGCGCGTGGCCAGACACTTGGCACGGGCGAGGCGCGTGGCCTCGGCGTGCACGTCGAGCTGGCGCTCGAGACCGAGGGTCTTGCGGACGCTGCCGGGGGTCAGGTCGAGGGCGAAGCTGGACGTGTTGCAGTCCCGCGCCCAGACGCGCAGGGTGGCCATGACCACCCGGGCCTTGTGCAGCCGCTCACCGTCTTGCTGGTTCTGGGCGTAGATCAGTCCGTTGGCCGTCCACACGAGCATGTTCGTGAGGGACGCGCGGATCTTCCAAGCGGCGCTTGTCGAGCGATCGAAGTATTCCGCAGCGTCGGCGATCAGGGCGAGGGAGTTGATGATCGTGTTCATGGTGAAGCTCCTTGGTATCAGAAGGGCGAGAGTGCCCACAAGCAGAAAAGGACACACCGACGTGAGTCGGTGCATCCTGTGCGTGGGTTAAAGCAGGCCGGCGTACTGGCGAGAGACCAGTTCGCTTTGACCTTCGTCGCGGTACGCGCGGTAGATCGCGTGTGCTTCGAGCGCTTCCTCATCAGTGAGGCTCGGCACGAAGCGTCGCGCCCAAGCAATGATTTCGGTGTCACTCATCTCGCGTGCTCCTGTCGAAGGTGAGGCGGTCGGCCTCGTAGGTCTTGGCGCGGGCACGACCCGCGAGCCACGTGGACGACTGGTCGGCGAGTGCCTCCCAGTCGTCGTCACCCATTGCCCGGGCAACCTGGGCCTCGACCGACATGCTGTCGTCGGGGGTAATGTCGTCGTAGATCATGAACGTGCTCCTCGGTAACGGCAGGATTGCCACAAGCAGAGAAGGACGCGCCGGCGTAAGCCGGTGCATCAGTGCATGTCATGCGCATGAGAAAAACGGAGCCGTGGGGCCAACGGTGTGAGCACATTGGCCGCGAAAAGGTGTTCCGAAATGCAAATGGAATTCGGAACAAACAGCGAATTCTGCCTAAAAAAGAGGCGATTGGAGACCCATAATAACCCTACAGTCTCTCTGTATTAGACTTTGGTACACTTCGTACCATTGTTTGATACACCCTGTTTTTGGGGCAATGTTCGGAACATTTGGGTGTTTCGGAACAGGTTTCGGAACAGGCTAAGTGCTTGAAACAGCAGGAAGAAACAGGGTTTTGTTCCAATGTTCCAATATTTATACTAGCTCACTAGTAAATATGGTGTTTTAAGGGTGGCCGGGGTAGGTCTCATGTCGTTTCCCCAATCTAACCTGCCGAATTTCGGAACACCCCTGTTTTGCACTTTTGCCTATTCCATTTGTCATGAGCACAAAAATGACGGTGGGGTGCATTTTTGAAAAAG
>JBFHJN010000138.1:0-3845 GCA_041595875.1 Coriobacteriia bacterium | reverse complement strand
GGGTAGTGGAGATGATCCGCGAGGCCTGTGACGTGGACATCGACGTGACGCCCATCGGACCGGTCATCGGCACGCACGTCGGGCCGGGCACGGTCGGGCTGGCCTACTACACCGTCGAGGAGATGTGCAAGTGATCTCCCACGAGAACGTGAACCACAGATTCGCACTGCTGACCGACTCGTGCTGCGACCTCCCCATCGAGTTCGTTGCCGAGTCAGGCATCGAAGTGCTGCATTTCCCCTACGAACTCGACGGTGAGCAGCACCTCGACGACATGGGCGAGACCATGTCGCATGCCGAGTTCTATGACCGCATGCGCGCCGGAGCCCAGCCGTCTACCGCGCAGATCCACCGGCAGACCTTTGTCGACACGTTCCGGAGCTATGCCGCAGCCGGCCGTCCGGCCGTATACGTTGCGTTCTCCTCGGGTCTCTCGGGCAACTTCGATGGCGCCTTTCTTGCGCGTCGTGATGTGCTGGCCGAGTATCCCGACGCGGAGATACATCTGGTGGACACCCTCTCGGCGTCATGCGCCCAGGGACTCATTGTGTATGAGGCCGTCAGGCGCTGGCATGAGGGATGGACGGCCGAAGACCTCGTTGCGTGGGTAGAGCGCGAGCGTATGTCCATGAACGGCTTTTTCACCCTTGACCAGTTGGAGAGCCTCAGGCGCGGTGGCCGGATCCCGGACGCCGCAGCAGCTGCAGCGGCGATGCTCGACATCAAGCCGTTCCTCACGTTGGATCCCAACGGGAAGCTGGCGCTCAAGCGTGCCATCCGTGGGCGCAGGAAGTCGGTAAGAGCGCTTGCCGACATCATGGAGGAGCGCGGTAGGGACCTGGCAGATCAGACGATAGGCATCTGCCACGGCGGATGTCCCGAGGATGCCGAGATGCTCCGCACGCTGGTGACCGAGCGCATAGATGTGGCTGACGTTCTCATGATGCAGACAGGCCCGGTCATCGGTGCACACACGGGTCCCGGCATGCTGGCGGTCGTGTTCTGGGGAGCTTCCCGCTAGGGGAGTATCTGCGTCCCGGCCGAGCCGGCCAGAGCGTCTTCAAGCGAGTCAACCGCACAGATGAGCGCCCTGCCACCGCAGTCGCGCACGAAGCGAGTACACGCCTCAACCTTGGGCCGGATGCTGCCGTTGGCGAGCTCATCGCCGCCGAGAAGCGCTTCGGCTTCGGCCACAGTGAGCTGCTGAAGCGGACGCTGCTGAGGCGTGCCGTAGGCGGCGAACACGGTGGGCTCCTCCATGAGTATCACCAGGGTGTCTGCTTGCAGATCGCACGCCAGTAGCGCGGTGGCGTGGTCCTTGTCTATCACGGCGTCCACGCCTTCCAGTGTCCCGTCCGCGCGCTCGAGCACCGGTACGCCACCGCCGCCCGCTGCGATGACGATATCGCCTTGCTCCGCGAGTCGCCGGATCGTCCCGGCTTCCACTATGCGCCGTGGGTGTGGTGACGCCACCACGCGACGCCAGCCTCTGTCGCCCTCCTCGGCGAAGACCCATCCTTCCCCGGCGCGCAAGCGTTCCGCGCCTTCCGCGTCGTAGTACGGGCCGATGGGCTTGCTAGGCGTGGTGAACGCCGGATCGTCGGCGTCCACCACGCATTGCGTTATGACCGAGACCACCGGGCGATCCACGCCGCTCAAAAGCAGCCGGTTGTACAGGCTCATCTGGAGCATCAGCCCGATGCCGCCTTCGCTGTCTGCGCCCGCGATATAGAGCGGCATGGGCGGCACCGTGTCACGGGCGGCCTCGTTGCGCAGCACTATGTTGCCCACCACCGGGCCGTTGCCGTGCGTGAGCACGATGTGGTGCCCGGCGCCGGCAAGCGCGGCGATGTGCTGCATCGAGGCGTCGGCCCGCGCGAACTGCGTGGTTATGGTGCCGTCGTCGCCACGCCGCAAGATGGCGTTGCCGCCAAGTGCGATCACCAGCGTGCGTCGGGTGTCCGTCGTCCTGGTCATGATCTCTTGCTCAGGTCAGTCCGTGCTGGCCGAGGAACGCCTCCACCACATCACGCACGCCCATGCCCCCCGCGTCTTCCACGCGATACGTCACGCGCACGTTGGGCTGCGCGATCCTGATGAGGCGGGAGAGGTCGATAGGCGTGGCAACCACCACGACATCGCAGTCGGTCGCGGCGATGGTGGCTTCCAGGTCCGCCAGCTGCTGCGCCGAGTAGCCCGCTGCCGGAAGAACCTCGGTGAGGTGCGGGTAGTTGTGCAGCGTGTCGGCGATGGTGCCCACAGCGGCGGGTCGCGGGTCGACGAGCTCTGCTGCTCCGGCCTCGCGAGCCGCGATGGCGCCCGCGCCGTAGCCCATACCGCCGTGCGTGACGGTGGGGCCGTCCTCGATGACGAGGGCGCGCTTGCCCCGCACCGCTTCGGGATCGGCCAGCTCGATGAGCGAATCCGTCGTCACGACGATAGCCGAGTGGTTCTGCTCGGCGGCTGTCTTCTTCAGCTGCTCCACCACGGCGGGATCGGCTGTGTTCACCTTGTTGATGACCAGCACATCGGCGCGCTTGAGGTTGGACTCGCCGGGATAGTACAGGAGCTCATGACCGGGGCGGTGCGGATCGAGCGCCACGATCTCAAGGTCCGGCACGTAGAACGGCATGTCGTTGTTGCCGCCGTCCCAGATCACGACGTCGGCTTCCTTCTCGGCCTCACGCAGGATGGACTCGTAGTCCACGCCCGCGTAGACCACGATCCCCGCCTGTACGAGGTGCTCGTACTCCTCGCGCTCCTCGATGGTCACGCCCAGTGCATCGAGGTCCTCGATGGTGGCGTAGCGCTCCACGCGCATCTTGAGCAGGTCGCGGTAGGGCATGGGGTGGCGGACGTCCACAGCGGTCACGTTGTGCTCGCGCAGGATCTGGATGATCTGCTTGCTGATGCCGGACTTGCCCACGCCGGTGCGTACCGCGCATACCGAGATGACCGGCCTGGTGGACTTCACCATCGTGGGCTCCGCGCCCAGCAGAACGAACTCCGCACCTTCCGCGATGACCGTGGAGGCCTTATGCATGACGTCCACGTGCGCGATGTCGCTGTAGGCGAACACGACGCGCTTGACGCCCTGCTCGCGTATGAGCGAGACCAGGTCGCTCTCGGGGACGATGGGGATGCCCGCCGGATAGAGCGGACCGGCGATGTCGGGCGGGAACAGGCGTCCTTCTATGCCCGGGATCTGCGTTGCAGTGAATGCCACCACTTCTGTGGCGGGGTCATCGCGGTACACCAGCTGAAAGTCGTGGAAATCCCGTCCGGCAGCCCCCATGATCACGGTCTTGACGCGTTCCATGCGTATTCCTCCCCGGTCTCGGCTTCTATAGCTGTCCCGCGACATCCGATGGGAATCGCGGGTCTTGTGCAGGCTCGATGCCCGTCCCACAGTCGAACGTCTCCCAGCCGGCGCCCTCCTGACGCCACCGCATGTAGATGGTTATCGCGTCCATCGATGCGCCCGTGTTCTCCACCACGCACGACCCCCACCATTCATGCGACGTGGTCCTCGCCAGCTTGAGCGAGGTCGCGGTCAGGTCATCGCGAGCAAAGCCGCCGAGCGTGGCCGCCTCTGCGAGCGCATGCGTGCGGGCGAGCTCCTCAAGCGTGGTGCGCGCACGAGACCACTCCAGCGCTGCCAGAAGCGAGGACGACATGCCCGGGAAGCGAGTGGCATCCAAAGACGGCGCGCCGTCGAAGGCATCCGCCGAGAAACGCACGGCCCAATCATCGCCGGTACGTGTGAGTGCGAGCAGCGTGCGCCATCCGGTGAGCTGCGGTTGCGCCTCGACATCTGCCACGGCCGAGTCGCCTTCCACTTTGAG
>JBFHJN010000137.1:0-3853 GCA_041595875.1 Coriobacteriia bacterium | reverse complement strand
TGCGCTGCTCAAGCACACGCCACCTCTCATCAAAGCCGCTGTGTCCGAGCCTGTCGTTGACGAGTGGTCGACCGGGCCGAAAGAATACCCACCATCGTCCGCGCTGCAGATCATCAAGTTCTGCCCGACGATGGCGCACGTCGCAGAGCAGAAAGGTAACGTCGCAGAGCCCCTGTGGCGAGCCATGCTCGGGGTGGTCAAACACACCGTCGAAGGCGACGCTCTCGCCCACGAATGGAGCAAGGGCCACCCGGACTACACCGCCGATCAGACGCAGGAGAAATACGACGCGTGGTCCGCTGGTCCGACAGCCTGTACGACGTTCGCGAGTCAGTGTGATCTGTGCAACGGCTGCAAGCACGCTGAGAAGCGTAGCCCTATCCACCTCGGATACTCCGAAGACACCCCGTCCATATCGGAGCCTGAGCCTGCCGCTGCCGCCGACTACGCACCAGAAGCCGCGCCTAGGGAAGTACGCAAACTCACCAGCCCCGATGACTTCCGCGCGAAGTACCCCGACAACCTCCCGTTCTGGCCGAAGCACTACCGGTGGGACGGCGAAGTACTGTCGAGGGCGATGAAGGACGAAGACGGCGCAGTGAGTTGGGTGCCGTTCTGCAACACACTGTTCTACCCCTACCTGCGATTCTGGCAGGAAGACGGTACTTGGGCCGCGAGGTTGTGTGTTCGCGTGGAGAAGGGCAGGTGGCGCGATGCCGAAATCCAGGCCAAGGTTATCGCTGAGAACCAGGCGCTCGCTACTGCGCTAGGCGCCTTCGAGATTTTCAGCCTCGGAAAACAAGGAAAGGAGCACATGAAGCAGTTCATGCAGGACTTTCTCCGATCGATGAAAGAACACAGGATCGAGACAGTCACGTACAACGCCTTCGGGTGGCACGACAGCGGGTTCGTCGTTGGTGACACCAAGATCACCCTTGCCGGTGACGAGCCAGTGCTGCTCGGTACTCGTGTCCCGGACACTGCGAAGACGGCGTTTGGCATCAGTGGTAGCTCGAACGACTGGGCCGACCTGATCGACACCATCTACAATCGCCCCGGCGCGGAGCCGTACCAGTTCCTCATCTGTGCAGCGTTCGGCGCCCCGCTGGTCAAACTCGTCGCCTCGGACATGTGGCACGGTATCCCCATCGCACTTACTGGCGACAGCGGGCTGGGCAAGACGACGACATGCAAGGTGGCGTGCTCAATCTATGGCGATCCCCGGCACTTCGCCATCAGCACGAACCAGGAGGGCTCCACCATGAACGCCCTCATCCAGCGCGTGGCGCTGATGCGTAACCTGCCGATCGTGCTGGACGAAATGACCGGTCGTTCGACGGTTGAGATTCAGGGGATGTTGTTCGCGCTGTCCAACGGCAAGCCGAAAGAGCGCTCACGGTCTGACGGATCGCTGATCGGTGCTGACCTGACGTGGGACACGATCTCGTTCGTCACAGGCAACATGAACATCACCAACATGCTCTCTGAACTGGACCGCCAGAAAGCCACCGCTACACAACTGCGGTGCTTCGAGATCATGCTGCCGCCCGACTACAACCGAGAAGTCTTCGCAGGTGTGAACGCCAAGGAACTGATTGAGGGCGAACTGCTCAGCAAGCAATATGGGTCGGTCGGCCGTGAGTACCTGCGGTATGTACTGCAGCACAAGGCGAAAATTACCGAGCGCCTGCAGAAGATGCGTGCGAAGTACAACCCGGTGACGCAGGACGAGACGCGAGAGCGCTTCTACTACGACCTCATGGTTACGGCACTCATGGGCGGTATGATCGCCCGTCAGCTTGGGATGCTGCGATTCGACCTCGACGGTGTGCGGAAGTGGGCCGAGGAGCACATCAAGACGCTGCGCGGCTCTCGTCGAGCCAGTGCGTACAGCCCGGAAGATTACCTGCAGGAGTTGCTGTCGTACCTGCACGACAAGACCGTGGAGACACGGTGGTTCCGCGACGCACGCGTCCACAAGGACAAGGCGTCGGAGATCATCGACACCAGCCGGCTGCGCAACCCTGTCGCACGCATCGCTACCGAGGATCGCAAGTTCTTCATCACCGTCAAGGCGTTCAACACGTGGTGCGCCGAGATACACATCTCCGGTAGCTGGTTCGTGGACGAATTGGACAAGCGAGGGTACATTATCAAGTCGCCGACAGGCACCAACTCGGCGATCCGGATCTTCCGCGGCACGAACGTCAACGGTCCAACAGCCCGCGTCATCGAACTGGACTATGACAAGGTGACGAACTTCGACTCCAGACCAACCCACCTGAAAGCCGTAGAATCGGTGAAAGCCGTGGTCTAGCAAAAAGAAGGCCCCGCCGAAGCGGGGCCTAATCCCAAGGAGAGGGAGGGGACAGGTGGAGGAGAGAGCCACCTGACAGCATATTACCAGCAGTGTTACGGTGCTGCAAACCTCCCTTCCGCCACGAAAGGCCGCGTCGCGCGGTCACTCTTCACCCCTGCTTCGTCGCGCTCCTGCGCCAGTTTGCGTCGTGCAGCAATTGCGCGGACCTTCGAGCTAACATCGATCCGTACACCCTTTTCCGGGTGCCGGGTGTTGAACTCCGCGATGTCAGCATCGATGCCGGCCGTATCCTCTCCCCGGATACGCGCCTGCGCAAACTTCCGAAGCAGCCTCGACCGCACGTCCTGTGCGGCTCGTTTCGCCCCCTCAACAGCCTGGTTCGCAGCGTAGTACTCGGCCTCACGCATCGGCTGGAAGCCCATCGACCGCAGCGTGATGTCCCACACACTGAACTTCTCGGCAGGAACGACAACCTCACCGTTGACGTTCGTCAGGCCGTCGTCAGTGTAGCGCCACCCTCGCAGAAGGTTCTGCGCCGCCTTGATCGGCACGATCTTCTCGCCCGCTTTGCGGTACTGCCCATCCGCAAGGTACGACATCCCGTCGTAGATGGACGCCACCGTCGCCATCGATGCGCCGGCAGATGCCACAAGGACATTGCCCACCTGCTCAGTACCAGTCCTGCCCTGGCGCAGGAAGGGCAGCGGCGAACCGATGTCCCCAAGACCAACACGCTTCGACAAGTCGAGATCCAGGAGCGTCGGCAGGCCCTTCGCCAGCACGGCAGCGGCCTCTGCACCAAGCATGTCGGTAAGGAAGTTGCGGAACTCCACCTCAGTGTCGAACGGCTCATCTGCGTCACCGCCTGCCCCACCGACGAGACCAACTACGAACCCCACCGTGCCAGCGAACGGTAGGCCAAGTGCGCCAGCCATGATACCGGTGGTCCCGAACAGTCCAGCCAAGGTGCGTCGAGCGATGCGTTTCTCTTCCGCAGTGGCGCCCGATGCAGCAAAGGCGTCGTAAGCGTTTTTCGCGACGAGATACACCATGCCCTGCTGGTACTTGCGGAACTGCATCATCAGCCGAGCCAGAGCTTTCGAGCCGAGGACGGACTGCATGTGCCGCGCGGAGTTGAGGCCCGAGTAGTTCAACTGGGTCTCGGACAGTGCCTTCGCCGCATAGTCCACCGCCTGCTCGTGTGCCATGTTGTTCGCTCGCCCAAGGCGATACGCCGCAAGCCCCGTCACGGCGCGGTTCATCGTTTCCGACACCCGTACAGGCAGGTTCGCGATCTTAATGGCCGTGTCGAGCTTCGTGCTGCGCATCTCCGCGACAGCGGTAAGGTCGTGCTCCATCGTGATGTCGAGGAGGTTACGGTCCAGCAGATCACGGAACAGCTTGTCCTCGTTCGTCCCTTCGGGAAACTTGCTCGTCCAGTCGAACTCTGCGCGCCAGCCGTCTTTCCAGCCCTTGCCCTCGTAGGTAGCCTTGACCAGTTGTGCCGTGTCGGTAAATGCTGATGCAAGCGCC
>JBFHJN010000136.1:0-3889 GCA_041595875.1 Coriobacteriia bacterium | reverse complement strand
GACATCACGCGCGAGTACATGGAAGGCCGTACCGAGCGTCCCTGGACCGAGTACTTCTCGGATGAGGATGCCACCTACGCGGCCGTCTATGAGATCGATGCCGCCCAGATCAAGCCCACCGTGGCGTTCCCGCATCTGCCGTCCAATACACGCAACGTCGAGGACTCCCGCGATGTCTGGGTGGACCAGGTCATCATCGGCTCCTGCACCAACGGCCGCCTGGAGGACTTGCGAGTCACGGCGGAGATATTGAAGGGCCGCAAGGTCCACGAGAACGTGCGTCTGATCATCTTGCCTGCAACGCAGAAGATCTACCGGGATGCGATGCACGAGGGCCTGTTCGACATCTTCCTGGACGCCGGCGCCGCCGTGTCCACGCCGACGTGCGGACCGTGCCTTGGCGGACATATGGGCATCCTCGCGGCGGGGGAGCGTGCAGTGGCCACTACCAACCGCAACTTCGTCGGTCGGATGGGTGATCCCACAAGCGAGGTGTATCTGGCCTCGCCGGCGGTGGCTGCCGCGACCGCGGTGGCCGGTCACATCGCGCTCCCTGAGGACCTGGAGTAGCACCGACCGTCCGCGTTTTGAGTGCTTTAGTTGACGCCTCGAAGTGGAATAGACCTGTTGACCCTCTCGCAGGGGTGCACGCGCGGAGTGCCGTTGAGGCGGTTCTCGCGTTGTCGCGCATCCTGTGCGGGGACAACAGGAGGACGTTCATGTCGGACTTCGAACCAGTGGTCGCCGATGTAGAGCAGGTCCCGGCGCGTGCCCGGCACAGAGGGGTGTTTCGGGACCCGGTCGTGCGCGGCATGAGTTACGTCGCGGTGGCGATACTCTTGCTCGCCCTGCTCACGGTGATAAGCGCCCTCGTTCTGGGCGTTCTGACGCCGTCAGGGCCCCGTACACTCGCCGAGAAGCAGGCTGCCGTCACGGGTCAGGCTGTCTTGAGCGGCTCCACAGACGTCGCCGTTTGGGGCCAGTACGCTGCATCTCTCATAGCCAGCGGTCAGTACGCGGCGGCCAGGGGTGTCATAGCCGATGGCCGGGCGACGCTGGATGACTCGGCGACGGCGGAGTTCACGCTGGCCGAGGCGCGTCTTCTTAGTGCTCAGGGTCGGTTCGATGATGCCATCGTGGCCGCCGGGGCCGCGATGCAGCAGATCCAGGCCCACTACGACGAGTTGATCGCGGCAGGCGGCATGACCGCGAACAGCGCACGTATCAACGGTCTTCCTGAGAACTACTACAATGCGCTGCTCCTCAGGGCGTATGCGTACCGTGACATGGGTGAGTGGGAAAGCTCCATCGCTGAGTTCGATCGCTATCTGGGGGACAATCCTACGGCCGCTGACATCCTGGTGGATCGAGGGATGGTCAAGATCGAGGCCGGTGAGAAGGGTGCCGCCGAGGAGGACTTCCGCGCGGCTTTGCGTTTTGTCGCTGACGACGCGCAGGCTCTGCGGGGTCTGGAGATGTTGGGGGTTTCGCCGTGACCGACTCCATCGAGACGCCAGGGCTGTCCGGGACTCCGGATGAGCCCATCAGGTCATCGCGGGGCCGCAAGATACTCGGCCTGGTGCTAGTGGCCCTGCTGCTGGTGCTGGCACTGGCGGTGAACCTCCTCGCCCGGCTGTATGTGGTTCCCGGTGGCACGGACGAGCCGGTCGACACCCGCGGGATCGAATGGGTGCGATCGATCTACGGCATCAGTGACGCTATCGAAGACCAGCTTGAAGGCGTGCAGATGGCCGTACCCGACTCCGACGGCTCGATGTGGATAACTGACGGTGTCCATGGCACCCTGATGCACTTCAGCGCCTCGGGTGAGTTCATCGAGGCGCTCAGCGGTCCTGCGGATGCGCCCCTCTCGGCCCCCTCGCGCATGGCCGTTGGACCTGACGGGCTGCTCTACGTGTGTGAGACGATGGCCGGGGTGATCCGCGTGCTCGACAGAGAAGGCAACGACGCAGGTTCTTTCGGCGTCCCACAGCCTGTCTCGGTCGCCGTCTCGGAGGACCGCATCGTGGTGGGTGCGGTGTCCGGATTCGCCATCCTCGAAAAGGACGGCAGGCCGATCAAGATCATCGGCGACCGTGGGCAGGGCGATGAGGAGTTCGACTACGTTCACGGCGTCGCCATAGCTGAGGACGAGACCATCTACGTCTCGGATTCCTTCAACAACCGGATCTCGGCATACGATCCTGCGGGCACTCGCCTGTGGATGATGCGTACGGGCAGCCCCAGCAACGGCGCTGAGCTGGTGGAGGGCGCGCTGGCAGCCCCGGAGACCGCGGACGCCGTGCTCAAGGGAGCCGACGCTCTGCAGTTGCCGCTCGGCCTCACGATCGACGGAGCCGGCCGCATCGTGGTCATCGACATGTTCGATTCTTCGCTTGCGGTGTTCATGCCTGACGGGACCTTTGTGGGCAAGTATGGCGACATCGGAGCCGATGACGGCCTGTTCTTCTACCCTACGAGTGTCAGCTACGATCCCGCTCGCGACTGGTTCCTGGTGGCCGACACGTTGAACAACCGGGTCCAGGTCGTTCGTCTACCCGATTCATCGGGTGGGGGAGATGTGCCGGCGGCCGCGCGCAGGGCGCTTGCGGGCCCGGCTCGTGCTTGCCTGCCGCCGTTTCTTGCGCTTCTTGTTGCGCTGTTCGTCGCTCTGATCATCAGAGCGGCTCGTCTCCGTTCGCGCGCCGGGTAGGCTCCTCTGGCAAACATTAGTAGTCCGTGAATGCACATGATGACAGATATATCCTTGCAAGACTTGACAAGTGACGCAAAGTGTGATTCTGACGCTTCTCGGTGGAATAGACGGTACGTCAGAGACGGAACGAATGGTGCCCGATAGCACGTGTGGGCGGGTACTGTGCGTCTCTGATCAGTCTGTTCGAGAAGGGAGGTGTGGATCATAGAACGAGCGTGCGCTTTCTCTTACAAGGGAGGATTATCCGTGAAGAGGACAACCTTCGTCGTCGTACTCGTGATCGCCCTGACCTTCATATTCGTGGCATCCGCGTACGCGACGAGCCCCAAGACGTGGAACCGGTACGAGGATTACTACTGGTGGGACCTCATTGGCCAGGAGGGAGTCGCCCTTAAGGACGTCGGTGCGAACCCTGCTAATCCCGGTGTCCACGCCGGCTATCTTGCAAACACCGCCAAGTGCGGGATCTGCCATTCCGTACACCGGGCCAATGCCACCGGTGTGAAGCTTCTGGACACGTCTGTCGCTACCTGCGCCGGCTGTCACAGAGCGGGCAGCACCACCATCACCACCAGGCTCATCAGTTGGCAGACCGGAGGCCCGCATGGCTCCGGTAACGATGGTCTTTGTACCAACCGTCGTTGTCATACCAACAGCCCTCACGGTGTTGGCGTTTCAACGTACAACCTTCTGGGCGGCAAGCTGATCAGCGAGCAGGTCGACCCCATCATCGATGCTGCTCTTGCGCTCGGCACTGACGCCGATCGCGGATTCAACGCGACCGATCTCAACAACGCCGTCGGTGATTTTGCGCTGACAGCGGGTGAGCAGTCTGCGTTGATCAGCGGCTACACGTGTAACCAGGCCGATTGCCACTTCAACACCACGCTCGCCGTGATCGAGAAGGACTGGGCCGAGATACGTGACGATGTGTATCCGTTGGGTGGTCCCGACTACGTCCTTAAGACGGGGCACCTGAGTTCTGCTGTAGCCAGCTCTACTCATGCGTCATACGCTCCGGTCGCCAGCTGTGTCAGCTGCCACGACCAGACCGACGCCGGTACCACATCCGGCTACACGTTCCCGCACTCACAGACCGCGTACGGCGCCACCAACCTGGCAGGTCGTGCGTATCTGTGGATGGGTTACTCGGGCTTCGTGGGCGATACGCTG
>JBFHJN010000135.1:0-3975 GCA_041595875.1 Coriobacteriia bacterium | reverse complement strand
CGGCAGATCCCACTCATGGACCAGGGTGTAGGGCTGCCAGGAAGCCAGCAGGTCCTGCAGCAGGTCCCAGGCACCTGGCGCGACCGTCATGGCCGCCTGGTAGAAGGCAGCCAGGGCAGGCGTACCCTTGCCGAACAGGTCCCTCGGGGTCTTCTTGCTCCCGTAGAACGAGTGCATCGTAGCTGCCTTGGCGTCTGCGCGCGGAATCTGGATACCTGCTCCGCCGAGGATCTTGTTCATCTCGTCGTTCATGGACGTGTAGGCATCCGCTCTCACGTTGGGATCCACCAGTCCGGTAGCCGTAGCGCCTGCCACGCAACCGGTCATGGCGCTCATGATCTGGATACCGCTGCAGGAAGCATCGAACCCCACCATGTGACCGGTAGGTTGTCCCTTCTGGGCCTTGCGGATCGCCATCATGGCCTTGACGTACAAGGGCTGTGTCTCGGCTTGCCCAACCAGGGCTTCGAGCTCATGGAGATGCTTCTCAGCCCACTCGATACGCTTCTCGAAGGTCAGCTTGTCATGGCCGAATTGGTTGGCCAGGTCGATCAACAGGTACTGCCAGCCAGTGAACGTCTGCATGTGAGTCTCCAATTTATTAGCG
Source organism: Coriobacteriia bacterium (assembly GCA_041595875.1). GTDB lineage: Bacteria > Actinomycetota > Coriobacteriia > Anaerosomatales > Anaerosomataceae > UBA2279. Next base: position 3,368 of record JBFHJN010000135.1, on the reverse strand, counting down.
TGGGGTGATGCCCATGATGAGAAGCTGGGCCAGGAATCTGGGTGGGACCTGTTCTTTCCTGAAGTAGTCCCACTCCTTGGTTTCAGGGTTCCATTTCACCCAGTGGTACTCGTTTTCCTTGGTTTTGGTGGAATAGAGGTTCTGATGGGAGTACACCATATGGTGTTCCAGAGAGGCGTCAGTGGCGAAGAACCGCCTGGTTTCCAAGGTGTCATCCAGCTTGAACACGAGATAGTCCTGTTCCAAGTCGAATTGCATTAAGGCTCTCCTTTAGTCTTTACACATGAATACCAAGAAGGAATAGCCTTGCTTTGTACTGCGGGTCTACTTTGTCTGTAGGGAGGAAGGACCACTTTCGTGCTGAGTGATCCCACCTGATCCAGGAGTAAGTAACCCCATCCGTGGGGTGGTACATTGCTGTGAGTGAGAACACGATAAGATGATCTAGATGAGCATCATTTGCGAAATTGCTAACATAGCTGACACCCCCGTCCTTCCAAAAGCACAGATAGTTAGGCTCCTCTGCAAGCATCAGGCACACCCTCCACGATTTCTTCCTTGGCGAACTCGATCGCAGCCTTCTTGTAGGCTGTCCCCTGGGTACTGATGTGGTACCCACAACTGTAGATGCGGCCTCGCTTATCTACCCGATGAGTCAGGTAGAAGCGGTTGTCGCATCTGGCCAGCAGCTTGTAGAACTTCATGCTCTGGAGCTTGAAGGCATTCCACTGATCGAGCTTGTCCTGGGTGTCGAGCTCGAAGGTGGGGTGTTCCTCGTAGGCACTGATGAAGTCGGTAGCGAGCTTGAGCTCCACCTTGTTCAGGAGGTTGAGCACATCCAGGCACAGTTCCCCATCGTGATGGTTCCCTCTGCCCAGTACCAATGAGTCCTTGTGGGTCAGATACCCACTGTCGTAGTTGCTGTGCAACTCCTTGGGTTGACAGACCATCGGTGGTAGGTACTGTGAATTCTTAATGAATTCAACGAGTTGCTTACTCAAGGGGATGTTGGACACCACCATGAGACTGGCAGAACGGTCTGCCTTCACGATGTCGAAGGCATCGGTCAGGCACAGCACCGACACGATCTCCGCCACCGTGAAGATGGCATCGCGCTTGTCGTTGAACTGCATGCGACCCGCCATCTTGGCAGTCACCGAAGTGAACAGCTCCTCAGTCTGGCAGTAAGCCACGCCGATGAAGACATCCATCACGACCTTCTCCAGGTCGAGTTGCTTGACCTGTTCCAGGCGCTTGTTCTTCTGTGCGTAGTAGTCACCCTCAAGCCAGTCGGCAAGCAGCTTCACACCATGATTGAGCTTCTTCACCATGGCAGGGTTAGCAAGGATCTCTTCCTTGATATATCCGTCGATGTGCTTGCGGTTGTAGGCCCGCTCGATCCCTTCCTGGATCTCGATGCGTGTGATTTCGTCCATGACGTTCTCCAGCAAAAAGGCCCCTACTTCGGGGCCTCAATCAATCTAGAGGATGGGTGGCTTAGTACATCACCACATGCACAGGTTTGCCCTGCAACCTCATGGTTTGGATCATGTGGGCCGTTCCGTGGGATTCCCCGTCCCAAAAGGCGAGGAGTACGTCTGAAAAATCTGCCATCTCCCTGTTTCGGATGAAGCCGGCAGCCTTGCCATACTTTCCCCAATCGGCGGGGAATTCATGGAGCGCTACGTTATGCTCGTTGGCAAATCTTGCCCCCAAGGCATCCGCTCCCCGGGCTGTCCCACTGACGATGGATACTGCATAGTCCTGATAGAGTCCTGTAGCGAGCCCCTCGATCTGCTCACTGAGTAGGGCGTAGTTGTTGAAGTCCCTTCCACCTGCAACGATCAATTTAAGCTGTGTCATTTCATTCCCCTGGTTTCACGCTGCAGCCCAGCGCCCAACCAGCCCGAAGGGCTTGACTGTCTTGTCTGCTTTGAATGGGCTCTTCTGCCCAAGGAGAGGAAGAAAAAAACAAGCGCCCACCCCCCTTTCGGGGAGCAGGCGCAGGTGCATCAGAAGCCGACCGAGACTTCCTTCGTTTCGTCTACCAGGACGTACTCAATTTCGAGGTTCTGCAGGAGGGCTTGAACTGCTTCAGGCCCCTGGTTCAAGCGGTTGATCACCGCCGCATCGAACCCACGGGACAGCTTGAGCCCGATAGCCCCGAGCTTCTTGCGCCCGGTTCCATCGGCGGATGGGACGTACAGGTTCACCCAGGCGTCGTTCTTCCAGGACTGGTCGGCACGATCGGCGGCAGCGGCAGAGTTGTTGCGGTTGGCGAAGGCCATGATATGAGCTCCAAAAAAGTGGGAAAGAGGGCGAGGGACATCCCAACGCCATCCCGCCGCGAAGCGGTCTGACGTTGAGCCCGTGATGCGTTAGGAGGTAGCCCTATACCCTTCCAGCAAGTGCCGGTTGGGTGTGGTGTAGGGCCTGAGAGGCAGGTAGGGCGCGCATTCTAAGGACACCCTGCTGGAAAGTCTACTGACCGGGATCAAGGAATTTTGATGCCTCGATCAGTAGCAATCAGTCCGTGAGGAGGATCGCAATGATCCCTACCACGCCTACTACTCCACAGACGATGGAGACGACTTCCGAGATGGTCATCACAGCGTCTCCCAGTGGGAGTGGACGAATCCACCTCCCCTCACTTCCCCTTCCTTGGCAGGTGCAGGGATGGCAACGGGCACCATGACCTGCATCGCCTGCCAGCCCTGCCTGCGAGCGAAGGCACCGGCGATGTGAGCAGGGAGGACTCCTGCAACCACACTCGCTTCGTGCTCCCGAGCCAGCTCCTCGATCTGACGGCGGGCAACAGACGAGCGGGCCTCAAAGACTACGTTTGCCGAGACCACCGTGATGTCGGCTGGTTGAAAGGGATCGACCGAGTACTCCAGTCGCCTGATGAGGCTGGCCTGCTGGTCCTCGGTCATCTCGTGGCGGGAGAGCCACAGGACTTTGATTTCATCCATGAGGATGTCTCCTTACAGTTCGATATCGTGGAAGTTGCAGGACTCAAGCCAGGCTACGAGGGCCGAGATGATCCCAAGGAAGAGGAAGACGGCAGGGATAAGTCCTGCCTCTGCCAGGCCGATAATGCCTTCGGCATAAGCCCAGGCACCGAGGATGGTGAAGAAGAAGCTGGCGAAGAAGAACAGAAAGGCGGCGAGTTTCATGCTTGTGCTCCGGAAGTAGGGATGATTACTTGGACGATGAAGGAGTCGTCTTTGCGGGTAGAGGGTTCGATGGAGGACGGGTAATCCTTCAACGACAGGGCGAGGGAACGAGCATTGATCTCGTTCGGGGCGAGTAGGATCACTCGCTTGGAGGTAGTTCTAATGACTTCTGCGGAGAAGTCTTTAGAAGTG
>JBFHJN010000134.1:0-3982 GCA_041595875.1 Coriobacteriia bacterium | reverse complement strand
GTCAGCGGCGCGGCGGCGCCGGCCGGCGACTTCCTCATCTTCGGGCCGGCCCGGCAGACCGACATCCAGCAACTGCAGTTCGACGTGGACTGGTGGAACCAGCCGGCCACCGGCGGGCGCTGCGAGTACGCGGACAACCCGAGCTTCATCGGCAGCTACCTCACGAACGAGCAGGTGGCGCCGCTCACCTTCCACAGCCAGAAGATCGGCAATGGCAACCCGCCCGGCGCGCCGGCGCTGCAGCCGAACACGACCTACTACGTGCGCCAGCTCCTCACGACCGCCGGCGGCCTATCGCGCACGACGTACACGCAGACGTACCAGACCGCCATCGCCCAGGTCGCGCTCGCCGGCGGCGTCGTGCCCGGTGGCACATTCAGCTCCGCGTCCGGCGTGGTCAAGACCGTCAGCGTCAGCGGCGCCGTCACGCCGACCGGGGCCAGCAGCCATGCGGCCACCCCGTCGGCCGGCACCCGATACGACACCTACGGTGCCGGAGCGGGTGGCAACTTCCCCACCTATCCCACCATCGGCGGCAGCACGGTGCTCCTCCCGGCGGAGGACGCTGCGGCTGGTCAGGCGGCCGTCGAAGCGTTCATCAACAGCCAGCCGTCCGGTACCACCATCGTCTTCGACAGCTCGGGCGGCGGCACCGGCTATGGCGCCGGGACCGAGATCGTGTTGGATTGGCGCATCCGCGTCAACAACGGCTCCGGCGTGCTGAAGTCGAATGTCACGCTTTGGGGCTACAACACGCGCATCCGGCAGACCGTCAGGAATCAGGTGAGCTATGGGTCCAATCGGATCCTCTGGTTCGAGGGCGGCGGCTTCCAGAACTGGTCGATCTTGGGCTTCGACCTGATGGGGCCGAACGTCGATGCTGGCACGTACGCGTGCCGCGACGGCACCATCGACAACGAGGAGGGCCACGCCATCGATATCGTGTCGTTCAACGGCGTGGACATCAAGGACTGCTACTTCCACGCGCTCGCCGGCGATGCCGTCTTCGTGCCCGGCTGGGACATCACCGCCGGCGTCCACTACGCGGCCTTCGGATACCCCCAAGACATCGAGATCGGCTATTGCTGGGTCGATGGCACCGCTCGGCAGACGCTCGCGATCCAGCAGAGCACGGGCGTCTGGGTCCACCACTGCATCCTCGAGAACAGTGCACTGGCGACGTGGAACAACGAGGACATGGTGTATGGCACGCAGCGGTATCTCCGCAACGTGGTCATAGAGGATTCCGTGTTCCGTAGATGGAACTGGTCCTGTGCTGTGGGGGTGTCGTTGGACAACTGGGCCCTCATGGTCGTGACGAGCTCGAACGAGATCGATGCGGTAGACAACTTCGCTGTGCGTCGCTGCCTGTTCGACCATGGGCACGCTGGGTGGGGGGATCCTGACGCCGAGACCGTCGTCTACGGCAGCCCGCAGAACGGCGGGGCCGGCAACAACAGCACGCACATCATGTCCTCCACCCCGAGCTACTTCTCGTTGTCGGAGTCGCAATACTCGACCAACCTCGAGTTCATCGACAACACGCTGACGCTCGCCGCCAATCAGCAGAATGGCTACGCCATCCGCCTGCGCAACTGGCATGGGGTGACGATCACGGGTAACGACTTCCAGGGGCTCGACTCGCGCCTGATCGATTGCTCAGGCATCACTTGGAGCGACAACGGCTCGAGCACCTACGTGACCTCCTGACAGCGGAGTACCATTGCGACCATGGCCAGCGTCATCGATCTCGAGGCCACCCGGGGCGACACCTGGGACTGGGAGTTCACCGTGCTGCAGCGTGACCGCGTGACCCCGCAGGACATCACCGGCGCGCAGTTCCGGTTTACCGGCAAGTACGACGCCGCCGACGCCGACGTGGACGCACCCATCGTGGGCTCCACGAGCGGCGGCCAGTGTCAGGTGACGGACGCGTCGGGCGGCATCGTGCGCGTGCGCATCACGCCCGCGCAGACCGGTGGCGTGTCGGCGCCCACGAACCTGCGCTACGACCTGCAGGCGACCGACGGTGCGGGCAACGTCTGGACCGTCGCACGCGGGCGAATCAGGGTCGAGGCCGACATCAGCCTGACCCAGCCGTAGGACTACGTAGTCCGTTTTACGTAGTGACACGCCCTGGGACGTGTTGGTACGCTGTGGGACATGGCTAACGACCTAGCGGACATCCTAGACGAGCAGGATGCCCAAAGCACATCACTGGCGCTCGCCACCGCCCAGGTCCGTGACTTCATCAGCGCCCTTGGGCGTGAGGTCGTTTTCGCGGACGCCAGCCTCGAGGAGCGCAGCACCATCGCTGAGCAGCTCGAGACCCTGCTGGCCATCGAAGCCGCCGCTCGGGCCCGGCGCCATGTCATCGAGACCGAGATCGTGGCCGCCGGCAAGGAGCTCGAGGCCCGCGAGTTCCCCATCGACGGCGGGGCCATCCGGCTCGAGTCCACGGCCAGCTACAAGACGAAGGACGCTGCCCTCCACGACGCGCTCACCGCGCTCGTGGCCCACGGCGACGTGACGCGCGATGAGGTCGAGGCCGCCGTGCGCACGGAGATCACGTACCGGCCCGACCACCGGCGCCTGAACGCCCTGCTCAAGCGGGGCGGCCGGGTGCAGGCGGCCATCGAGTCCAACCGCGAGCGCATGGAGTCCGACCCACGCGTGCGCATCAACCGCAAGGGCGGCCAGCGGTGAGCCCCGGTCGCACGCCCGCCGCGCGCTGGGCCGACCGCGAGTGGTGTCTCGGGGGCGAGTTCGAGTGCGAGCCCGAGAACAAGCCCTGTCGCTGCGGCGTGTGCGGGGCGCACTACAAGACCGCCAAGGCCAAGGCCGACCATCTGCTCCGTGAGCACGGGGCCATGGTCAAGCGTCATACCGACGAGTGGGGCGTGCGCTACTACCGCTGGTGGAGGAGGCGACCATGAGGCCCCCGATGACGGAGGAGGGCCTGCGCCTCTTGGGCTATCTCGCCTACCACTATCAGCTCGACTACGACGAGGGGCTCGTGTGGCTCGTGCGCCGTGTCGAGCGAGCCGCCGCTGAGCGCGAGTACCAACGGCTCGCGACACGCTGGGAGGAGCTGCAGCGCAGCAAGGCGGTGGTGGTCAAGGCGGAGCTATTCGACACCCGCCCGATGGACCGCGAGGAGGACACGACATGACCGAGGAGAAGGCCCTGCAGGTGCAGGGCGACACGGCCGCGCAGGACTTCGAGACCCTGAAAGCGGCCATCACGCCGGCCGGGCAGACGCTCACGAATAGTCAGGTGAAGCTGGCCGTGGCGTACGCGCAGAGCGTGGGCGCCGACCTGTTCGCGCGCCAGATCTACCCGACGGTCATGGAGGGCCGGCTGCAGTTCCTGGCCTCCATCGACTTCCTGCGCGTCATCGCGGAGCGGTCGGGCCAGTACGCCGGCCAGGGCGAGCCCAACTTCCTCGAGGGCTGCGACTGCCAGGGCGAGGCGCTGGTGTTCGCCTTCCCGCATCCGGTGTGGGGCGAGGTCCCGATCCACCGCAAGGGCTGGGAGCACCCCATCGTGCGCCGGGCCTACTTCCACGAGTACGTGCCGCTCGACCGTGACGGCAAGAACGCACGCCCGACGTGGCGGAAGATGCCGCACGTGCTGCTGGCCAAGGTCTCGGAGGCCGCCGGCATCCGGGCGGCGTTCCCCAACGACGTGCGCGGGCTCTACACCCACGACGAGATGGAGCAGGCCGAGCTGGCGCCCGAGGCCCTGAGCGCCGAAGCCTCGAGCATCGCCATCCCCGACGACCCCGACAAGCCCGAGTGGGCCAAGCACGAGATCAGCGTGCGCGAGCAGCCCGATGGCCTGCGCCGGGCGAAGCGGCCCGAGTGGTACAAGGGCGACGTGCCCGGCTCGACGCTCGACAAGCTCGAGATCAAGGCCAAGTACGGGCGCCGCAACGTGGCGGCCATCCTGCTCGGCCCGCTGGCCGAGGCCGCCGCCGATG
>JBFHJN010000133.1:0-4116 GCA_041595875.1 Coriobacteriia bacterium | reverse complement strand
TCACAGTTCTTCTCCTGTATCTGGGTCGTACATCGGCTCGACTTCGGGGTACCCGTACTCGTCGGTGGTATCCGTGCCGTGCAGCAACTGCCACACACCGGCCGCGAACGCCTCAGGGTCTTCGCACGCTGCGTCGACCATATCGTTGTACGACATGTCGACAAGATCGGCCGTGGTGTATGGCACGAACGCTACGTAGGGCGAATCGTCGTACTTGACTTTCGTGGGGCTGTACGTGCCCCATGTGGAGTACGCGTCGTCTTCGCCGGGGGTGCGCTTGATGACGTTCGCCGACCAGTCGATGGACAACACGGCCTTGCGTAGCTGCAGCAGATGGTCGACATCCTGCTGCTCTTTGTCGGTGTGCTCGTAGTCGTACCCCACGGACAGGTTAGTACACTCGGCGATCAGATCGGTCAGGTTCGCCGTGTCGGTGAAGAGGCCCTTGTCGGACGGCTCGTACGCAAGGCCGAACTTGTTCAACTGCGCCGCCAACGACTCGGCATACTCGTCCGATGCACACATCCCTAGCGCCTGGTGCGTGATGATGTCGCACTGCCCCCGTCGATCGAACGCCACGGCTTGCTCGAACTTCTGCAAGAACCCTGGCAAGTGCTTCGCTGCGAAGTCGCTGCCCAACCCGCCGCGCTCCTCCATGCGGAAAAAGGCCAGCCAGCACGGGATACCTGCATCGGCGATCTGCAGCAACATCCAGCACCCTGCACCATCATCGGCACCCAACGGCTGGCTGTCAGTCTTGTACGCCACCGCGAGGTTAGCGTCGAACGACACCTGCTGTGGTCCGTCTTCGTGGTGCACGGTGTCCGTATGTGCAGTGAAGAGGACCGTCGATCCCCCGGCAACCTCGAAGTACAAGTTACCGTACCCGTCGACGAAGTGCTTCGTTACGTTCGGGTGGTCGGCCAGCGGGTCGATGAACTTCTCGATCCACATCTCCTCGGTCTCCGATCCACCTGGTCGCTTGTACGTCAGCATCCGCAGCAGGCGCTCCACGTCCTGTTCTTTCTGGTCGGGCGCCAACTCGTGCTTGACGGGCGGTACTTGCTTCGGCGGCGCCTGCTGCACTGCAGGGACAAGGGCCTTCAAGGCCAGCGCGGTGATCTTCTGGGTCATGGCGTCTCTCCGTTGCTTGGGTTTGTTTCTGCTGAACAACATGGTCAGATCCTCACGTCTTCTTCGACTACGGCGAAGTAGTCGTTCTCGGTAACGAGGCGGTACACGGCGGTGTCGATCGGGGTGTCTTCGTGCAGGCGGGCGAGGTCGCCGGTTTCCAGCACAACAACTTCGACGGTATCGGCTTCGCAGGCCATGGTATAGCCGTCAGGGTCTTCCTCGGCCAGTTCGACCGTGGTGGTGCAGCTACACACCATCCCCCGCGAGGTACTCACCATGTCGTCAAGCCGTTCCCATTCGCCGCACTCTGCGCACGTCTCATATCCGGCGTGCCGGATAATATCGTCGTCATCAATGAACTGCGTGCCGCAGACATCTACCGTGTTATCTGCCAACACGGTACCGTAGCGGTAGCTCCCCGTAGACGACACGTATGTTACCGCCACAACGAAACCGTCTTCGCAGTTGGTGCAGTACCCTGTCTCCTCGTAGCCGCTATAGTGCGTCTCGTCCTCGTCGACTTCCGCGCCACAGTGTTCGCACGTGACGAGGTTGCGGCCGCTGTCCGCCTCCGCGAGGCCGTTGGAGCGGTCGCCGGGGATTTCTGCATCGTGGCCCACGATTCGCAGGTGGTCGCCGCAGTCGACGAACCCTTCACCTCTGTCCAGGTACGGCACAATGTACTGGCAGCCGTCGAGCATGCGCTTGGTCACATGAACGCCACCGAGTCCTGCACCGTCGCTAATACCCATGTCCTGCAGCAGCCCGGCGAGCCGGCTGTCGCCGTATATACGCACGTACCCATCGCCGTTGACGATCGTACGGGCATACACCCTCCCTCCCGGCGTCTTGGGCGGGTCGCCGAGGTACGCCAGACGAAGACCATTTCCGGGGTATGCGTAGATCCTCACGGGGTGGTTGGGACCGTGGCAGGCGACGTTCAGGTAACGGTCTTCCCGGTCGTAGACCATACATGACGAGAACCCATGTCCGTGCTCATAGGCCCACTCCCATCCGTCCGGGTCATCGTCCTCGATCCAACGGACGGTGTTCTTCGAGTTCTCGCTGTCTACGACACGCGAAAATTCCTCAGCGGCCTTGCGGATATCGTCCTCGCTGAGTTTGTCTCCGAGGAACTTTTGCAAGAACCTCCCCGGTCTGATCCGGGTTGTAACACCAGCAACGAGCTTGGCGAACGTCTGGTAGTACGCCACCTGACCACCATCAACGACGGAGACATGCGGCAGGCGTGGCCCGATGTGCTCGAACCAGACGTAGCGCCTCCAAGGGGTCTGTACGACAGGGGTGTCTGTGCCGCCATATAGGCGGGCACACATTTTCGCGTAGTTGTCCCAGGCAGCGGAGAGGCCGTTGCTGTGTAAGAAGTATAGGTGCAGGTACCCCAGCGCAGCAAACAACTCGTCGTCCGACAGGCTCGGACGACGGTGTGCTTTGACCTCCCTCTCGGCCTTCAGCACCGGCGACAGGGCTTTGGCGAAGGCCTTCCCAGAGCGGCGTGCGTTTGCGATTTGGCGGCACAGGATCTGAGGGGAGGTAACTAGGTTGTCGTATCTCCACCTACGGGTGTCGGCGAGCTTGACGCGCAAAGCGCGAGCAGCATACTGCCGCCTGTCCTTCCAGGTGTAGAAGCGCAGTTTGCGGCCGTTCTGTGCCACATGTTGCTCACGGATGGCATGATACACGGCAGCACCAGGGACAATTTCGACCTCCATGGTCGCGGGATCCATGTCGTCGGTTGCTCCACCAGCAGGACCGGCAAGGTCCATGACTGCGAGGAGGTTACGCGAAGGTGTGGCGAGGGTGCAGAGGGTGCAGAGGGTGGTTGCTACCCACCACGTTTCGCTGCCTCCCATGTGCTCGGGAAGTGTGACCAGAACGGTGTGTTCTTGGGCGAGCACCACTTCACCGACAAACGCGGGGCAGTCTGGCGGGGTGCAGTACAGGGTGTCACCAACATTGAACGGCATGGCTTTACTCCTTAAGTAGTCCACTCGGTACATCAACCTCGTCGCCCATCTTGCTTGCTACAAAGCAGCGCATTGCCGCAATGAGCGGGGTGGGGCCACATCGGTGTGCTCTAGGGCTGCGGTAGGCAAATGCGGCCCAGACGAAGGGCTTGGTCATCGACCGTTTCAACTCAATTCCCTCCCGATCAATGATCGGCCCGCCTTGGGACCAGTCGGTTGATGGTGAAAATTGCGCGTGACACAGTGAGGCGACGTAAGGGCCAGCCCCGTGAATAACGGGGGACACTGCCCATGGGGCGTATTCAACAGCGGTGGCGCCGTCTGTGGGCCACTTCCTGCCCGCAAAAGTAAGAGAGCGCTTCTCGCACTTCGCCACCGCCCAGTCAAGGGCGGGGCCGACCAGTTCAGCGGTTTTGCTTCTTGTATCAAACTCGCTCATTTTTCTACTCCTCACTTGTGCAGGACTGCACCGAAAAAGAACAACACGACAAGCGCCGCCCAGCCGATCAGAGACAGAACTACATCGAGGATGGCGGACACTACACGTTCGCGTCGAGGAGGGGAGAGCATGACTTTACTCCTTATGTCGGCTACAAGATAGCGTGATGAGAGGTGCGTGCCGACGTGACTACACCTTCGGGCGCTTTACACCTTCGGATGCTTTACACCTTCGGATGCTTTACACCTTCGGATGCTTTACACCTTCGGGTGCTTTACACCTTCGGGTGCTTTACACCTTCGGGTGCTTTACACCTTCGGATGCTTTACAGGCTGGTAACTCCACCGGATTTCGAGAACCAAAACCCCAACCAAAACGAAATATACAAATCCTCGTCAGTAATTCACAAGGGCTTGTATATTTTACAGGCAACACACCTTCAGCAAATCCGCGGGGTGTGGGTGTAGCTTAAGCGAACGTCATGCAAATATACAAATATACAAAGGAAAAAAGGATGTACCCCCCCTTGGTGTCGAGGGAGCGACGGGGCGAGGC
>JBFHJN010000132.1:0-4126 GCA_041595875.1 Coriobacteriia bacterium | reverse complement strand
GGATCCGCCCCTTCAGTACTTGAAATGCTGCTCAGACCTGTGCCCTACATGGGTGCGTAGAGCTTCCCGTACGGCCGATGGCTGTACGGTGTCAGCTTGATGAACGGCTCGGCAAGCACCTCGTCGAGATCCATGCCCTGGGCCTCGCAGTAGTCGGCGAGGATGGGGGTCAGCTCGGCCATATCGGCCTCGTTCGCCTCGGCGATGCCGACCTCCTTGCCGCACTGCCACGGCTCAACCGTGCCGCGGATGTAGATAGTGCCGCCATGCATGCCGCTCCCGAGGAAGCTGCCCACCAGCGGTTGCTCGGCGAACTGCGTGTTCATGCCAAGCAGCACCAGCATCCCGCCGGCCATGTACTCGCCGAAGAAGTCACGTGCCTTGCCACCCACGACCATGATCGGCACGAGGCTCTCGTACGCCTTCATGTGGATGCCTACGCGATACCCTACATCGCCTTTGATGTAGACACGACCGCCGCGCATCCCGTAGCCCAGAACGTCGCCGGCGTCGCCGTGCACGATGACGCGACCGGCGTTCATGGTGTTGCCGACACCGTCCTGCGCGTTGCCGAAGACCTCGATGGTGGGGCCGTCCATGAACATCGTCATATCGTTGCCCGCAGTACCGTGGACCTCGATCTTCACATCCTTGCCTGCGAGGCCGGTACCGATGTAGCGCTGGCCGTTCACATTCTCGATACGCAGGTGCTTCGCTCCGCCGGCCACCACTTCCCGGATGACCTCGTTGAGCTCCTTGTAGTAGACAGCGTTGCTGTCGATCACCGTGATGTCACCCTCAACGCGCACCTCGGGTGCTACATGCAGGTAACCCTCGATGGGTTCGGTCTTGTACTTCGTCTGTGCCATTGCCGTCCTCCCCTACATCCCGGCCGGTTTGACACCGAGGATCTTGCAGGTCTGCTCGTCAAGCCCGATGGAACGCAAACGCTCGCGACTGCCGCGCAGCGACTCCACTGCGTTCACTCCCAGAGCGCCCAAGATCTCCTGGACCTCGTGACTCCATGCGTGCACCAGGTTCACGAGCTGCTCGGCACCCCACTCGGGGTCGATACGACGGGTGAGCTCGGGCTTCTGCGTCGTGATACCCCACGAGCATGAACCCGTGTGGCAGCTCTGGCAGAGGTGACAGCCCAGAGCCATGAGCGATGCGGAACCGATAGCCACCACGTCAGCGCCAAGCGCTATGGCCTTGGCCACATCTGCCGAGGAGCGGATCGAGCCCGCGGCGATGATGGAAGCGTTGTTCCTGATGCCCTCGTCGCGAAGGCGCTGGTCCACCACGGCGATAGCGATCTCGATGGGGATACCGATGTGGTCTCGGATGACCTGCGGCGCTGCGCCGGTGCCGCCCTTGAAGCCGTCCAGGTAGACGTAGTCGGCGCCCGCTCGGACGATACCGGAGGCGATAGCGGCCACGTTGTGCACCGCAGCGATCTTGACGCCCACAGGCTTGTAGCCGGAGGCTTCCTTGAGCGCATAGATGAGCTGGCGCAGGTCCTCGATGGAGTAGATGTCGTGATGCGGCGCCGGAGAGATGGCGTCTGTCCCCTGCGGGATCATGCGCGTCCCGGAGACCTCTTTGTTGATCTTCTCGCCGGGAAGGTGACCACCGATACCAGGCTTTGCGCCCTGGCCGATCTTGATCTCGATGGCAGCGCCGCGGTTCAGGTAATCCGGATTGACTCCGAAACGCCCGGAGGCGACCTGGACGATGACGTTGTCCTGGTACGGGTACAGGTCGGCGTGCAAGCCACCCTCGCCGGTGTTCATGAGGGTACCCAGACGCGTGGCCGCCATAGCCAGCGACTTGTGCACGTTCAGCGAGACCGAGCCATAGCTCATCGGCGAGAAGATGATGGGCGTGTCCAGCTTGACGTTGTTGTGCATACCTTCGCCCTCGGCAAGCTTGAAACCGCCGTTGCCGTCGGACTCCACTTGCACGCTATCGGGCTTGCTGCCCAGGAAGGTGCGCAGCTCCATCGGCTCGCGGAGCGGGTCGATGGAAGGGTTGGTGACCTGACAGGCGTCCAGGACCAGGTGGTCGAAGATGCGCTGATAGGGCTTGGGGTTGCCCATCGAGGTCAGGAGCACGCCGCCCGTCTCGGCCTGACGCCAGACAGCCTTGCGCGCATCCGGAGACCAGTTGTCGTTCTCGCGGTACGCAAGCGTGTTCTTCTCGATGCTGATGCAGTGCGCAGGACAATAGGTCACGCAGCGATGGCATGCGCGGCACTTGCTGTCGTCGGGAATGGGACGCTCGTTGAAGGTGTACACGCCCCACCCGCACTGCTGCACACACCGACCGCACTTGTGGCACTTGTCGTAATCGATCTTGACCTTGAACTCAGGCTGGATGAATGACGTGGGCATTACGCGCTCACCTCCACGGTCTTGCAGGAATCTTCAGTACCGGTGACCGCGCACGATATCTCGGACGGCGCCAGATGCAGGTCGCCGTGGATCGGCCAATCCATATCCTTCACGCGGGCGATGACCGGCTCGCCGGCCTTGGGCGTCCAGACCAGGTCGGGCTCCGCCATGACAGCGCGGATGGCGCTCTCCTCGGAAGCCACCATGATCTTGGTGCCCTTGCGCGCAGCGACCAGCGGACGCAGCTTGATGCGGTCGTTCAGAGCCACCATGCCCCCATTGAAGCCGAGGACGATGGCGAACGGACCGTTGAGCATGCCGGGACCGTAGACCGCGCGCAGCGAGCGCATGACATCCTGCTCGTCTTTGGGCATCCGGTCGATCTCGTCCCACAGCGGCGAGGCGAGCGCTTTGCACGCAAGCGAGAGCGGCAGCTTGTGGCGGCGCAGCAGCAGGTCGAACAGGTAGGCGGCCACCTCGGTGTCGGTACCGAGCGTGCACTTGTAGCCGAACTGCTCAAGGTAGCGGCTGTTGATGCCGTAGCTGGATATCTCGCCGTTGTGCACAATGGTCCAGTCGAGCAGCGCGAACGGATGCGCGCCACCCCACCAGCCGGGGGTGTTCGTGGGGAACCGGTTGTGGCCGGTCCAGGTATGGCCCTCGTACTCTTCCAAACGGAAGTAGTGGCCGATCTCCTCGGGATACCCCACACCCTTGAACGCGCCCATGTTCTTGCCCGAGGAAGCCACGAACGCGCCATCGATCGATGCGTTGATGCTCATGACAGCGCGGACCACATAGTCCTCGCCGCTCATCTCGGACTCTTCGAGCTTGTTCGGGTACGGCTGCATGAAGTAACGCCACAGCAGCGGTGCGTCGGTGATGCCTTTGACCGGGCGCGTAGGCATGGGCTCTGCCAGGTCCAGCAAGAAGTGCTGATCGAAGTACGCCTCGGTCTCCTCTTTGGCGCGCAGGTCGTGATACATCATGTGGAAGCAGAAGTGATCCGCGAACTCCGGATATATGCCGTAGCCGGCGAAACCGCCGCCCAGGCCGTTACCGCGGTCGTGTTGCACCGCCATGGCCAAGATCGCGTCTTCACCGCTCATCAACTCGCCGGACTCGTCGCAGATACCCATGAGGCCACAGCCGCCATGGATCTTGAACGACGACTCCTCGCGATAGCGGGGTCGGGTCGTCATGCGTTACTCAACTCCCTCAACGTCATCGGTGAGCAGTCGGGTGACCGCATCACCACCGGTCTTTGGCAGGGGCGAGAGCCCCAGCTTCTTGCGTGCGGACTCGCGGGGCTTGCCCAGCACGCCCGTCTTGAGAAACTCGCCATACGCTGCCGAGACGGACTCAGGACCCGAGCCCGAGGCCATCGCCAGTTCCTTGAGCTTACGGAACGTCTCGGCCATGCCGATCTTGCTATGACACAGCTCCTGGCACGTGTAGCACTCCAGGCATTTCCACAGTTGGCCTTCGGCCAGCACCTTGTCGATGTTGCCGGCAACGAGGTCGGCGATTATCTCCGTAGGCTGGAATGTGGAGTCAACCTTGCACACCGGGCAGTCGTCTTTGCATGCGGTGCACGTGGCGCACTTCGCAAGCAGCGACACATCGAAGTGGGCGGCCAGGCGGGCCTTATCGGCCTCACGCTCGGCCCACTTGTCGAGGAACGGCTGGACGGAGACGCGGTGCATGTCCAGGCCGATCTCCTCGGGAGAATG
>JBFHJN010000131.1:0-4279 GCA_041595875.1 Coriobacteriia bacterium | reverse complement strand
CGAGGCAAGCTCGGCGTCGGTGATCAGCGATACCGTGCCGGTCGTGCTTTCCCTGTAGACGCCGGTGGAGGCAGAGCCGGTCTGGGAGAGAGGTGAGAGCACCAGGTACGAGTGGTCCGTCTCGGCCATGATCTTCGCGGCAGGCGCGGACACGAGGTCGCCGTACACGCCGGTTCCCACCGAGGGTGTCTCTCCAAGGACCGTCTCGTACGTCGATCTGCCCAATGCGTAGTGGCGTGCGAGGTCTTCCAGAGCATCGATCTGCTCCAGCCCACCGATGTCGGGCTCCGCAAACGGCACATCGAGCAGCTCGATGCGTCCGGTCTCCACTGCGCGTGCGAGGGCCGCAAGCGTCCCGGCGTAGGCCTGTGGCGTCTCTGCATCGGCGGGCACTTCCACGACACCCTCGGGGCCTGTGAGCTGATAGCCGTCGGCTATCCGTGACCATTCGTCCAGCAGCAGCGGCGGGATGGCGACGGTCATGCTCTCGCTGCGCCCCGAGACGAGTGCGATAAGCTCGTCTACCGCCTGACGCTGTCTGTCGTGTGTCGCCGGATCGAGCGCGAAGCGCCCTTCCGGATCGAGTGCGGGAGAGCACGTGAGCCGCGGAACGATCACTACCGGCAGTGGTTCGGCATCGTCTTCGATGATGAGCATCCGGGAGTCCACAAAGGTCTGCTCGGCGCCCGATGCAAGAACCCTGACCTCGATCGGGTAGCGCCCCGGGGAGATCGAAAGGTCGGCGAGGTCACGCTCGAAGCTGATGACGATGCCACCGGGGTCGACGTCGTGGCGCACCTCGGTCTTCTGATAGAGGAGCGCTCCGGATGGTCTGCTCACACGCACGCGCACCTCGAAGTACTCGGCGGGCGCGCTGAGGTCGGTGGCCACGTCCAGAGCTAGCGTGCCTGCCGCGGTGAGGCTTGGCGCACCGTAGCTGAGAGTCACGTCGACTTCTTGCGTGATCGCAGGTTCTACTGCCGAGACGGACGCCGGTCCGGTAGCAAGCAGCATGGCGGCCAACATCATGGCGGCCAAGCGGTGGGGTAGATGTGTCTTCCGGTGGTTCACGTTCCGCCGATCGGATCGATGCGGTCCCGGTGGGCCGCAGTATGAGCAGGTATCTGCGTGTACCATAGAGAAGTATTGGAAACAGATTATCTCACGAGACAAGCGGACCGAGGAAAGGACATTGATCTGATGTCGACTCAGGATACACAGACGACGATCCCCGACGTCTTGCCGCTGATACCGTTGCGCGATCTTATCGTCTTCCCGAACCTTGTCGTGCCCCTGTTCGTAGGTCGTGAGCGTTCGATCAACGCGCTTGAAGAGGCGATGCGCAACGACCACCTGGTGGCGCTCGTCACGCAGAAGGCCGCAGAGATCCAGGATCCGGGGCCCGATGATATCTACGATGTGGGATGTGTGGTCAGCATCCTGCAAGAGCTCAAGCTCCCCGATGGAACCGCAAAGGCTCTTGTCGAGGGCCGACAGCGCTTCCGCGTCCTGGAGTATCT
This sequence comes from Coriobacteriia bacterium, assembly GCA_041595875.1. Taxonomy (GTDB): domain Bacteria; phylum Actinomycetota; class Coriobacteriia; order Anaerosomatales; family Anaerosomataceae; genus UBA2279. Next base: position 2,759 of record JBFHJN010000131.1, on the reverse strand, counting down.
GGAGTCGGATCCCTATTTCAGCGTTCGCATCGAACTGATCGATGAACCCGCCGAGGCGGATGTCGAGACACAGGCGCTCATGCGCACGCTGGTCGGCGACTTCGAGCGGGCGTCTGAGCTTGGCAAGCCCATCCCGCAAGAGGTCCTCATGGCCGCCAACGGGATCGAGGAGCCGGGTCGGCTTGCAGACTTCGTCGCCTTCCACCTGAGCTTGAAGGTCGACGAGAAGCAGGAGATCTTGGAGGCGACCGAGGCCAAGCTGCGTATCGTCAAGACCGCCGACTTCCTCCACAAAGAACTCGAGATACTGGAGCTGGGGAGCAAGATCCAAAGCCGCGTCAAGGAGCAGATGTCCAAGACGCAGCGGGAGTACTTCTTGCGCGAGCAGCTCAAAGCCATCCAGCAAGAGCTCGGTCAGTACGACGAGGTCCAGGCCGAGATGGACGAGTACCGCGAGAAGATAGCCGCATCGAAGATGCCGGAGGCCGTTGAGGAGAAGGCGCTCAAGGAGCTCTCACGACTCGAGAAGATGCCGCAGGCCGCTGCCGAGACGAGCGTGATCAGGACCTATCTCGATTGGCTCATCGGACTGCCCTGGGAAAACGAGGACGACGAGAAGCTGGACCTTGTCGCCGCGCAGGAGATTCTGGACGAGGACCATTACGGCCTTGAGAAGGTCAAGGAGCGCATTCTCGAGTACCTGGCGGTCCACAAACTCACAGACCACATGCGTGGACCGATCCTATGCTTCGTGGGCCCTCCCGGAGTGGGCAAGACATCCATCGGCAAGTCGATAGCCCGTTCTCTTGGGCGTCAGTTCATCCGGGTGTCTCTGGGAGGCGTTCGTGATGAGGCCGAGATACGAGGTCACCGGCGCACGTACGTCGGTGCGCTGCCGGGCCGCATCATCCAGTCGATCTCGCAGGCGGGCACGCGCAATCCCGTGTTCATGATGGATGAGGTCGACAAGGTTGGGGCCGACTTCAGGGGCGACCCCACCTCGGCGTTGCTTGAGGTGCTTGATCCCGAGCAGAACAGCTCGTTCCAGGACCACTATCTGGAGGCGCCGTTCGACCTGTCAAACGTCATGTTCATCACGACCGCGAACCTGCTCGACACGATCCCGCCCGCTCTGCGCGACCGCATGGAGATCATCCACTTCCCCGGTTACACCGAGGACGAGAAGCTGCACATCGCCACCCGCTATCTCGTGCCCAAGCAAGTCAAAGAGCACGGGCTGTCTACCTCGAAGCTCGTGATCGACGACTCGGCGCTGCAAGAGATCATCCGCCGTTATACGCGCGAGGCGGGCGTCCGGGGTCTCGAGCGCTCGATCGCGGCGATCTGCCGACAGGTGGCGCGCAAGGTCGTCGAAGGCAAGAAGGGCAAGACATCGGTCACCGTGAGGACCGTGCACAAGTATCTGGGTCCCGCCAAGTTCACCTTCGGTCTGGCCGAGAAGAGCGACGAGGTGGGCGTGTCCACGGGTCTTGTCTGGACCGAGGTGGGCGGAGACGTCATCTTCATCGAGGCCACCATCATGAAGGGCAAAGGCGCGCTGATCCTGACGGGACAGCTGGGCGATGTGATGCGCGAGTCGGCGCAGGCGGCGGTCAGCTACATCAGGGCGACGGCCAAGGACCTGGGTATCGACCCTGACTTCAATGAGAAGATGGACATCCACATCCACGTGCCGGCCGCGGCTATACCAAAAGACGGCCCCTCTGCCGGCATCACGATGGCTACTGCTATCGCCTCGGCGCTCAGCGGTCGGACGGTCCATCGAAGCGTCGCCATGACCGGGGAGATCACGTTGAGGGGGCGGGTGCTGCCCATCGGCGGTCTCAAGGAGAAACTCCTTGCCGCGCACCGTGCCGGTATCGAGACCGTGCTCATCCCCAAAGACAACGTACGCGATCTTGAGCTGGTCCCGTCGCACGTGCAAGAGGAGATGGAGATCATCCCCGTGGAATCCATGGGCGATGTCTTGAAGCGTGCGCTAGAGCCGGCCAAAAGAACCGGCCACTAGCGTGTAGCGCAAGCGAAAGCGGAGAGTCCAAAGCCCGGCAGAGAGCGCTTCTGTCGGGCTTCATCTCGCTTTACGTTTGATAACTACTGTGACGGGTATCACAACTCAGGAGTGTGTGCATGCTGCACCGCGATTTCAAAGCCGACACATAGGTTCGATGGGAAGCTGAGATCCCCCGATGCACGTCGCGGTCACCTTCTGTCGGGGGGGAGCTAGCGGTGAGACCGGCCCTGATCAGGGCCGGTTTTCGTGCTTTTGGTCCTGGTCGATCAGAACGGCGCTCGCGGTGGGGGTCCCTGAGGGGGCCGGGAAAGGAGGGACGAGGATGCTTATATCGCATCGGCGCAGACAGCGCAGGCTGGTCCCGTTGCTGGTAGTCATCGCGATGATACTGGCGATGAACGCGCCAGGTCTCACGGCATTCGCCAATGAGGTCGCACCAGCAGAGGCCGAGTCGAGCGCTGTCGCACCACAGGAGGAAGGAGCCAGTGTCCCGGAGGAGGCCGCAAAGAAGGCTTCGGTACCGGGCAAGGTACCCAAAGACGCTGAAGCTCCACTTGAGGCGCCGGCTGAAAAGGATGAAGTGATCGAATCAGTCGAGGTCGCCCCGGTTACCGCTGAGCCGCTGCAGCTCGAGGTCGCTGCTGCGCCGGTGGTCGAACCGCAAGATGTGGAGGCGCAGGTCGTCTATCCATATGCAGATGTGGGGGCGGTACAGCTTGAGGGCTGG
>JBFHJN010000130.1:0-4283 GCA_041595875.1 Coriobacteriia bacterium | reverse complement strand
GTTTGTCTACGAGGATGCGGCGACCTGCGCCGACATCCTCGGCCTCGACCTGCGACAGCGCCGCGTGACCCTCGTGGGCGGCGGCCACCGCTACGAGCCGTCGATCTACTTCAGCGGCTTCTGGAACCAGGGTGACGGCGCGAACTTCGAAGGCCACTACCACTACGCCAAGGGCGCGGCGAAGAAGATCCGCGAGCACGCGCCGCAGGAGGAGGAGCTACACCGCATCGCCGATGCGCTCCAGGACGTGCAGCGGCGCTGCTTCTACCGTCTCGTCGCCGACTGCAAACCCCGAGGCCGCTACTTCGACATGGATGTCGAGGTCTACGACAAGGAGGAGCGCTACCGCGACATCGGCACCGCCGAGGAGGACATCCGCGAGCTGATGAACGACTTCGCCCACTGGATCTACGAGCGGCTCGAAGCCGAGTATGACTACCAGACCAGCGAAGAGTGCATCGCCGAGAGCATCCGCTGCAACGAATACGAATTCACCGAAGACGGTGAAATCGCTTAATCAAGGAGAACACCGTGTCTGACCAACCCATGGGGGTGGCTCGTTCCATCCTTGCGCTCGTGCAAGAAGTCGCCGAGACCAAGTACCGCAGTGTCGATGACGCCTTGCGTCTTTTGACAGAGGCCGTCGATGTCAAGTGCACCCGGCTCAACGAGGAGTTGCGCCTCACCACCAACGCGCTCAGCGCAGCAAACGCCCGTATCACGGAACTCGAGCAGGCGTTCGAGGCGCGTGGCGAAAACCTCCGCGCCCTCTGCAACGAAGCCGTTGCTTATCACATGGCCGAGATCTTCACGCTGCGCGACAACGACACCTTCCGGGAGGAGCTTGAAGACTTTGTCGACTCCCGCATCGACCTCAAGCAAGACGAAGGCGACGAGGATCTCAAGTACAAGATCGAGGAATTGCTCGGCGGCGCCACTCTCCACGTGCGTCTCTGACATGCGCTTGCGCGTGTTCGACGACCCGACGTTCGACGACCGCTATACCGTTGTGATCGACACCCGCGATGAGACCGATGGGGCGGAAGACTTCCGCTTCATCTCGATGAACTGCCTCCCATTCAGCGAAAAGTACGGTGTCTGTCGCTACGGCACGCTCAACCTCGAATGGCTCGAAGATCCCGACGGTGTCGAGATCCCTTTTACCGACCTGCCGGCAGATTGCCAGAAGGTCATCTTCGTGGAATTCATGGAATGGCCACAAACCAAGCACTAGAGCTGTTCAAGCCCGTCGCGCTCACACCCTGGCGCACACCCACCAGCTGGGGCGGCAAACCCTGGCACGGCTGGTACGTTGGGTTTGCCCGCAACCGGGACTCCAGCACGCTGGAGGAATCGAACTTCCGCGTCTTCCAACGTGAGCTCGACAGGGTGCCGGCGATGTATGTCGACGACACCGACAATGCCCGCCAGAGTTATCGCACCGATCGCGAAGACTGGACCCTCACCTCGACGGTGTACGTCGTCCGCGAGTCCCATTGGGCCTGTGGTTGGCTCGAATGGATCGCCATCCACGAGAGCGACGAGGCCGCACTTCGTGCCGCCGACGAGATGCTGTGTGCCCTGTCGGACTACCCCGTGCTCGACGAAGACAACTTCAGCGAGATGGAGCACGAGGAGGTCTGCTCCTACTGGGATCGCCTCTCATTCCGAGATCGCATCGAATGTTGTGCCGACGAGGGCGAGAGCATCTTCGCCGCGCGCCGGGACACACCCCCTTCTTCTGTTTACGACTACCTGCGAGACACCCTATGTACATGAACCATGACCAGATCGTCGAGCTGTGCGAAACCGGTGAGATGCAGGGCTGGGCACCCAAGCTCGTCAACGCGGCTTCGCTCGACGTGCGCCTGGGTACCAAGATCCTGATCGAGCGCCCTAACGAATACTGCCGGCCGATCGACTACCGCAAGCGCGAGCACCTGGACATGATCGAGCTTGAGCTCGACGACGAGGTGGGTGTCGTCATCCACCCGGGGCAGTTCTTCCTTGCCCATACGGTCGAGCGCTGCAACTTCGCCGACGACACCGCGGCGCTGTTCCGCATCAAGAGCTCGATGGGCCGTATCGGTCTCGAGCACATGGACGCTGGCTGGGTCGACCCCGGGTTCCACGGTGCCCTGACCCTGGAGTTCAAGAACATGACCCAGCACCACAGCATCCGACTGCGCCCGGGCGACGCCATCGGGCAGCTCGTGTTCTTCCGCGGGCAGCCGGTGTCGAGTAACCAGTCCTATCGCACCAAGGGCAACTACAACGGCGCCGACGGTGTGGTCCAGATCCGCTACAAGGAGGACGCATGATCTACGCCGTCAAGGTCAAGCAGCGCGAGGGGTTCCACGACGTGTATTTGTGCGACGCGGACACCCACCACCAGGCGGTCGAACGTGTGCGCGAGGCGGGCCCAATTGGCGAGGTCGAGGTGCTGGTGATCGAGCGCGTCCTCGCCAACGAGTTCAACGGCCTGGCCTTGCTTGGAGCGCTGGAATGAGAAGCGAATACGCCGCCCACCAGGCGATGTGTGACCGCCACCCGGATCGAGAAGACTGGGTCACGGCACAGTACGTGGATGACGCGATCGACATGCTCGCTTGCGGCGTGTCGCACGACACCGTGCGCGCGATGATGTTCAACAAAATGGTGCCGGTCTACATCCAGCGCCGGGTGCTCGCCGGCCATGCCGTGCGGCGCCACCGTGAGAAAGGAGTACCCGCATGAAAATCAAAGTGGATCAAAAAGACCTCATGATGGCGACCGCGTACATCACGAAGGGGTTCTTCGAACAGAGCAACAAGTGTCCGCACTGGGGAAAGCTGATCGACTCGTTCGGCAGCGAGGTGGAAGCGGTTGGAGCAATCATCCACGCGACCGAGTTAGTCGAGACGTTCTACCTCGCCCGCTGTGCCTGGGACGAGTGCACCCCCATGTGGTGCTACGAGGTGTGCGAGCCGTTCGGGGGTTGGTTGGGACGTTCCGAACCGGGCCGCTGGCCGACCCGAGAGCAGATGCTGCACCAGCTCGAACTCCTGACCACCAAGCTTGTCCCCGCCTCTTCCGATCAGCCGTCATGCCGAGCGTACCTTCAGATCAAAGCGACCTTTGATGATGGTGACATGGTTACCACTGTGAGTCTGGCAGAGGCTTCTCAGATATCTGTGTATGTCGGGTGTGTTGATAGCTTCGTGCACCTCATCGATTTTCGAGACTTGGAAGAAGCCCAACTGTTCGTTGACCGCCACGCCCGTGCATGGGGTATGGGTGTCAAATCACTTATCGAGGTGTGAGCCATGGCCGGACACAGAGCAGACAGCACCTACGGCTGGCTTGAGACCTTCAAGGTCGGGGAGGTGGTGTGGGTGGAGACCACCCTTGAGACCTACGCCAACGATCAACGACACTACAACCCGCCACTCACGAGGCGACGTGGCGCTCTGAAGGACATGGTGTTCAACACCCGCCTCTTCACCGCCGTGTCGAACTCGAAGGCGGAACCACCTACCTATCTCATTCGAGTGGAGCGCACAAAATGAACGGCTACATCGCTTTCTACAAGGGCAAGCAGGTCGAGGTCACGGCCGACACCAGCTACGAGGCCCAGACCAAGGCCGCCAAGCAGCTTGGGGTCAAGCCCAAGAACCAGTACCAGGTCACCGTCATGCTCGCGGAGAAGGGCGGCAAGCAGGTGACGCACTCAACGGGAGGGCTGTGAAGATGAAGAACCTGACCGAAATCAACCGCCTCATCAACTGGGTCATTTGGCGCGACAAGGTACTCAATAAGAGCAACACAGTTCCCGCCGACGCCGACTACAACACCCTGTTCGAGATCATCGAGCAACTCCGTGCCCTCATCCCGCTTCGCACCATGAGCTACTACAGCGAGGAGGAGGAAGCGATTATCCGCCGCATGTTCGCCAAGCTCGAAGAAGGTGGTTGGAGGGTGTCGTCGGTGGACGACGGGGGATTCGAGCATGTGCCGGCTGACACGATCGAGGAAGCCCTGAAAATCATCGACGCGGTGGGGGAGGCTTGGGTGTACTTCGTGCACCCTGACCACCGCAACAGCGAGGGGGTGTTCCTGATCGCCGGCAACGGCTGCGACGTGATCAGCGACCACACGTGCTCCAACCCTGTGTTCGACGCGATCATGAATGGCTTGATCGAGGAGGAAGCGTGATGCCGAAATTTGACGTACTGGTCACGTACCGCGTGATCGAGGAAGAGACCACGACCATCGAGATCGAGGCCGACAGCGAGAAAATGGCG
>JBFHJN010000129.1:0-4308 GCA_041595875.1 Coriobacteriia bacterium | reverse complement strand
GTTTCGCCGTCGAGAATGGATCGCGCGCCGCGGGCTGTGCCATCGCTGCGATCTCCCGTGGAGACTCCAGGCGTGTTTCTTCGTTGCTGTTCTCGGACACGATATCCACCTCTCAGGTGATGCTTTGATCCTCACGTATGCCCGCCAGGACCCGGCGAGCGAGATAACGAATCTCCCGATTCTGCTTTCCGATCACGAATCGACGTTGCGCGATGCGGCTGAGTGCGGGGATGGCTTCGGCCGGTCGCATGACATCCAGACTCCTTAAGACTTCTTTCTTGAGCTCATGATTCCTGCCAGCGAGTCCTGCATCATCGAGGACTTCGATGAGGGCGGGTACAGCATCCCTGACGTTCAGGCGTCCGATCTCTTTGGCCGCCATGCGCCGGGTCTCAACGTCTGTGTGTGCCAGAGCGCCGCTGAGGATCCGCGTGCTCTCCGCTCCGGGCACTTCGGCGATGGATGTGACAGCGGTGCACCGGACGCCGGCGTCGAGGTGCTCGAGGGCCTGTGCCATCGTGGGCACGACACGCTTGTCATTCAGAGAGCCGAGGAGTGAGAGTACCGATGTCGCCGCCTCAAGATCCCCCGTTCGGACGATCCGACTTGCAACGGGTCCGATGCTCTCGGTCAGCCGTACGGCCGCGGGACGAAGCGCGTTTCTGCCTGCCTCGGTAGCGTCCACGTATGAGCCGAGAAGCGCTTCCGCGCCCACCGGGCCGGCGGCGACCACTACCGTCACAGCGCCCTGCTCGGCAGGCCCTTCTATCAGGGAGGTGCATACGTCTGCCAGGAGCCCTGGGTCGGCGATCGTCGTCCTTGCCTGCGTCACGGCCGGACCCAGCACGGCGTCAGCCGAGAGCTCCTGCAGAAGGGCCAGCGCGGCTTCCGCTGCCGGGAACGCCCTCGCTTGCACGGCCGGCGGCAGCGCCTCGCCCAGTGCCTTGATGGACTCCTCGCTAGGTCTCATCCGTGCTATGTCCACCGTGGTCTCCAGAGCCCGACCGGCAGGGGAGGTCTGCTTGACCTCCGAGACGAGCTGCTCGATGCGGGCGGAGTCCTGCTCCTGGGCATCGGACATATCCGATGCCATCTCCTCGATGCGGGGGTCAGCGGGAACGCCGCGCTGTTCGTCAGTCTGGGGCGCGGGGGTCAGCAGGGCCTGAAGCTCTGCCGCCACCTCCGGGGGCAGTTCGACCAGGCCCAGCAGGCTGTCGGTGTCCTGTCCGGTGCGCGAGGCCACGAGCCTGAGGAGCCGGGCGAGCGCAGACGGGTTCATCTTGGCGATGACCCGGAGCATCCCGTCCATGCGCTTACCCGATGGATCAGCCTGCATCGCAGCGGTGATCACGTTGGTGCGCATTGCTTCATCCAGCCGGAGCAGCGCTTCAGTCACTCGCTTGGCGGCAAGGTCGCGAGCCGCCGATTCCAGCGTGTCGATGGCGGTTGCCATGTCGTCGCGTCCTGCCCCCTCGCGAGATGTCGCGAGCCACTGGTGTGCAAGCCCCGGCAGTTCGCTTGCTATCTCCTCGGCAGGAGCCGTCGTGAGGTCCAGTCCCATGATGCCGTCTTCAGTGGAGGCCCTGAGGCTCACTTCGACCACGGCGAGGTTGCTCACGGAGGCCTTGACGAGCGCGTCGCGCATTCCGCCCGAGGAGCGGACGTTGCGCGCTTCCATCCCCAGGATGGCGAGGAAGGACTTCACTTCGTGCGGGGTGATCCCCGGAGCGATGATCAGTTGCCCCACCTGCAGCGCATGCAACGCCTCGGCAAGCGCGGCGACCTGGGGGTATGCGTGACCCACAGGCGTGCCGTCGATGATGAAGCGCTTTCTGTCGACCGCGAACTGCAGCGGTCCTTGTGCGGCCAGGGCCGAGCTTGCCTGCGTGAATCGTGCGATGGCTGCCTCGCGAAGCGGGCTGGATTCAGGGTAGAGCCGTACGGCGTTTGCCGCGCCCGCCAAAAGACGCAGCGTCTCTTCTGCGCGTCCCTGGGCGCCTTGTGTACGGCGACTCTCCACGACCCTGCCCCTCATGTTCCAGATGCGCCATTATGAGGAAGATATCGGCACAGAGCGAACTCCGCTCAACTTGACCCACACTACAAGCCGATACATACATGGTACCGCTATCGTGCCCATGTGAGTGTTGAACTGCGGAGGGATATGCCACTCCACTCGGACGCATACTATCGGTCACTCGCCGAAGAAGTGATCAAGAACGCGGGTGTCGATGAACCTCCGGTCCCGATCGATGAGATCGCCGCGTTCCTCGGCGTCCCTGTCACGCGCCTTGAGCTGCCGTTATGGTCGACTGCGGCGCTGATCTACGAGGACGGTATGCCGGCGGTCCTGCTCAACACGACAAAGGACATCGAGACGCAGAAGGCGGGCCTCGGGCATGTCCTGGGTCATCTGCTCATACTCCTTGCGGATACGGCCGAGAAGTTCCCCAAGGGCCAGAGCTACACGCATCATGAGGCCGACATCATCGCCGACGAGCTCGAGATCCCGGAGTTCATGGTTCGCGACCAGGCGCAGAAGTGGTTCAACGACTACCGGTACCTGGCGCGTCTTTTTGGTGTCACCGAGAAGAGGATGCTCGGTCGGATGCAACAAATGGGCATCATCAAGAATCGGGGCGTCATCTGGGACTACTGATATCATCGGTGGTGCCCGCTCTGTTCAATTCAACGACCGGGGAGGTTTCATGCGCACGACGTACGCCATCGGCGTGGACGTCGGGGGGACCCGTATCGCGGCCGGCCTCATCGAACGCAAAGGTCGCATGCTGCGCGAGGCCCGCACGCTCACGCCCAAGACGGGACCGTTCGGCGTCATAGACGCGATCGTCGACCTCATCAACGAGGTCGTGGGTGGTACTCATCCAGCGGAGCTTGCCGGTGTCGGCATCGGTCTTCCTGCACAGATAGATTTTTTGAAGCAGTCCGTGGAGTTCTGCACGAACCTGCCCCTGGCGGGCATCGATGTCCGGTCGCTTATCATGTCGCGCATTCGTCATGACGTGACCATCGACAATGACGGCAACTGCGCCGGTATCGGCGAGAGCCGTTTTGGCGCCGGCAAAGGCGTCCGCGACTTCGTCATGATCACGCTGGGTACCGGTGTCGGCGGCCTGCTGTTCCTCGATGGCGAGCCGTACCGGGGCTCCCGGGGTCTTGGCGGCGAGATCGGCCATATGGTCATCCGTCTGGATGGCGAGCCTTGTCCGTGCGGCGGCAAGGGGCACGTCGAGTCGTATCTGGGTCGTCCGCCTATCGCTGCGCGCGGTCGTGAGGCGGCCCGGGAATACAAAGGACAGGCCATACGCGATATGGCCGGCGGGAACGCGGAAGCGGTGAGCGCCGAGGATGTGATCCAGGCGGCACTGGCGGGCGACGAGATAGCGCGTCAGATACTGCTGGATGCCGGAGTGATCCTGGGCGAGGCGTTGGTCGGTGTGGTGAACCTCTTGAACCCGAAACTCATCGTCGTGGGTGGCGGGATCGGCGAGTCATGCGGATTCCTCGTCGACAGGGCTGCCGAGGTCATCACGGCTGAAGCGCTCGCCGGCCGCAAGGATGTCCGCGTCGTGCAGGCTCAGCTCGGAAACGATGCGGGCGTGCTGGGCGCAGCTGCGCTCGCTTTCGATGAGCATGATGCAAGGGAAGGACTTCACAGATGACCGAGCAAGCCAAGCCGGTGGTGTTCTTTGCACCGATGCGCTCCAAGATGAAACGGAGCCTGGTCAAGCGCGCGGGCGATCTGCTGGATCGTGCCGGTCTGAAGGATGCGATAGCCGCCGACGATCTGGTGGCCATAAAGCTCCACTTCGGCGAGGAGGGCAACACGGGTTTCGTGCAGCCCATCCACCTGCGCGAGACCGTCAAGCGCGTCAAGGCGGCCGGAGGCAAGCCCTTCTTGACGGACTCGAACACGCTCTACCGTGGTCAGCGTTTCAACGCGGTCGACCATCTTGAGTGTGCTCTGCACAACGGTTTCGCGTACGCCACCGTAGAGGCGCCGCTTGTCATAGCCGACGGGCTGGACGGTCGTGAGGCCGTGGACGTCCCCATCGCTGGGACGCACTTCGACAGCGTCCGGATCGGTGCCGCTGCGGTCCATGCGGACGCCATGGTCGTGGTCACTCACGTCAAGGGCCATGAGGCCGCGGGCTTTGGCGGGGCGCTCAAAAACGTCGGGATGGGCCTGGGCTGTCGTTCCGCCAAGCAGCGCATGCATGCCGACTTCCGGCCCGAGGTGGATGCCGAGAAGTGCACCGCGTGCAAGCGATGCGTCCAGTGGTGTCC
>JBFHJN010000128.1:0-4463 GCA_041595875.1 Coriobacteriia bacterium | reverse complement strand
TGCCGATTGACGGGTAGACCTCGGTCACTACGGCTCGATTGCCGCCGTCCAAGAGTGAGACGAAGAAGGCAACGACGATGACAACGCCGATGAGCGCCATCAATGCCGCAAGAACCCGGTTCCTCCCAATCCACCGGCCCAGCCTGTACGCAGGATCAGCCGTCTCCCGCCGCGTTGGACTGGCCGACACAGCGCTCACCCCGGCCTGGTCGCGGCTCGTGTACGCCCACGCGCGCATCTCTTCACTCACCCAAGTCAACGTACCGAGCTGGTCGAACTCCACGAGCTTGTCGAAGTCTGCCGGCTGGCCGTCGACGAGAAGTCGATTGTCAATGAAATCAACCGTCTTGTCGCTTGATGTGAAGGTCGCAACGCGCATGTGGCAGCTCTCCTTCGCGTGTCTGTTCCCCGCCTAACGTGTTTGCGCATCAGCTGCGCGCCGATGCCCCCTCGTTCAGTCTAGCGCTTGTCGCGTCTGCTGCATGCGCTGGTTAGGCGGGGCGCCACTACCAGTGCTGCGCAATCTTGAGAACCGCTGCCCCGAGGGCCGTTGCGACGACCGTGGCAGCCACCGAAGCAATCACACCAACGGATGCAGAGACCAGAAAGGCCAGCATCGCAACGTTGATGAAGAGCAGCAGAAGAGCTGCGTAGAGACTGTTCGTGAAGGCCGTCGCGATTCTAAGCAAAGGCGACCCACGGAGCAGGTGAGTAACCCTCGTTGCGACCGACAAGAACGCCCCTAGTGCAGCCACGGCCACCCATACAAGAGTGGTCACCGCGGTCACAACGAACACTGTTTGGAAGTACGCGGAACGATCGTCCAGAGACAGCAGAACGGTCAGTGCCGCAAAGGCAAAACCTCCAAGGAAGGTCGCCACGCCCGTGAACGCAGCAACGACGGCCGCGCTGTACTCGCGCCCGTCACCATCAACTGCTTCCGGCATCGACACCTCCGCCTAACGTATGAGCGCATCAGCAGCGCGCCCATTTCCTTCCATCAGTCTATCGCTTGCCGCGTCTGCTGAATGCGCTGGTTAGGCAGATGCACCAAACCCCTACTGCGCTGTGTCGTAGACCGCGGCAGCGGCAGCATACGCCAGCATCACCGGTGCTTGCGGGTTCGGGACTCCGTGCGTTGCGATTGCCAGCAGCAGCGACTCTGCTGCCTCTGCAACCTCTCTCCCGCGCTCGCCGGCACGATGCGCGGCAAGATCGATGCATGCTCCAATTGTCAGGCGGTGGTAGTAGTCCTCATCTGTGTTTGGGAAGTGAGTCTGAGGTATGAGCACTGGTGCGCCAGACACGCGGATGAAGTCAGCGCGATAGGCGAATCGCGCGCCTCGGCCCTCAACCCATTCTGGATTGCCACCGGAACACACTGACAATAGAGATGGCTGACCATCCGTTGCGTCAAGCCGATGACGAATCCGCTCGGCACCTTCTCGCGCGGCGCTACGAGCACGGGAATCGCCGAAATTGAAGAACAACTTGCCCGCCATTAAGAACGGATAGACGACGCACGCTGGCGGTTGACCGGTGATTCCGAGAACCGACTGATCAAGAATCTGAACTTGATCCCTCTGGGGAAACCCGAACTTGAGAGAAGCTTCGGGCCGTGGGCCAAACAGTCCCATGTTCAATCTCACCTTCCAATGATACGAATCAGCGATCCGACTAGGCGGCAGTGGACCATCAGCGACTGAATATCGACCGAAGGCCGGTTAGCACCAGTGAAGCTAGCAGGAGAATCCCGAACCCCTCCCACGAAACCTGGCCGATTATGGCCATGATGAACATGAAGACCAGGAACCCCACAGCCCACCCGCCACGCAAGATGAACCCAGAATCATCCTTCAGCACTTCAGCAAGACGAGATACCATGCTCCCCCCATTCTTGAACGAGAACGAAAACTCACCAGCCGACAGAAGCACGAGCGGACTGAAGTCTACCGCCATGCTCTGACACGCTGACCCCCACCGACCATTCTGCCTAACGTATGAGCGCATCAGCAGCGCGCCCATCCCCTGCCGTTCAGTCTATCGCTTGTCGCGTCTGCTGGATGCGCTGGTTAGGCAGGAGGGCGCTGCGATGATACCTACCAGACGCGGGCAACCTTCCATGTATCGTCGGTGAGCCACAGCTCAATCCCGTGATTCTCTGCATCAAGTCGGCGGTCCAGCCCAGACTCAGTCCGAACCCGCATCAACGCATAGACCTCAAGATCGGCGAGAGTGCCGGCAAGCTCTAGGCTCATGGTCGTGGCCGTCGATGGCTGCACGGACCCCGTCCATACTTCGCGAAGTTCATCGATGTCACTCTGACTCAAGGGTTCGACCATCAGCATGTTGACTCGTTCAAGGTCTGACACCAAGACCGCATTCACAAGGCTCTCCGCCAGATCCCTGGGCTCAGTCGGAGTGTCTGCATGGGGAGTGCATCCGCCAATGAGGAGGAATGCGAGGCACGCTACGCCGATGAATCTTGCGACGAGTGTGATCGGGTTTCGCCGGACTGCGGCGGGCCGTCGCGAATGGCGTCGTGGCACCGTATCCCCCCCCCCTGAAAGTCGACCAGCCGATGGGCGATTGCATCCGACCGGCGCCTACTCTGCCTAACGTATGAGCGCATCAGCAGCGCGCCCGTCCCCTGCCGTTCAGTCTATCGCTTGCCGCGTCTGCTGGATGCGCTTGTTAGGCATGCCTCACTGGACGACGAATGAACCACCGTTGAGCTGAACCTTCAACTTGACTTGGTCGCCTTGCTTGCCGCTGTCGAGCAGGTCGTACGGCTTACTCACTGTTTGGAAGCTCAGGGGCAGGTCATGGAAGATCAGGGCCGTGCCGAGAAGGTCGGGAACGAGAAAGCCCTGGCTGACAATGCCGGACCCCGAAAAGACCGAGCCTGGGTATCCCTCTATGTCGACGGACTCGCCCTCTTCAATCGACAGCCAAACACGCGAGTCTCCGTCGACCGATGCGGCGCGTCCCTTGAGAAGTCCCACCGGGAGTTCCGCATTGTCGAGGTTCATGTCAGCCTCGCTCAGTTCGGCGGAGCTGTCGACCTCCATCCGCGTGACGAACAGGAAGGCGCCCCGTACCTGGAAGGTGGCACTTGCAGTGCCGTAGAACTCCGGAGAACCGGTCATGAGGCTTTCGAGTACCTCGCTCACGGGAATCGAGCGGCCGTCCAGTGTCAGGAAGGCGTCGTCAGGTACGATCAACGGCAACGCATGGCGGAGGCGTGCATCAGGCGTCGCTTCTGTGACATAGAGAGTTAACTGCAGAAGGTCGGGATCGGTTCCCTTCACTCGTACTACGGATGACCCGCTGGACAGAACCCCTGTTGCCTCGATTGAATCTCCTCGCGCTGCTAGCCACTCGCGTCCACTTTCGACGCCATTGATCGAGGCGAGCCTCATTTGTGAGATGGCGGACTCGCCAGACATGGGGGTGGCCGGCGCAGAGGAATTCGAGCACGCCGAGAGGGCGACAATCGCCATCGCCGCACATACCACAGCCAACAGATGCGCCCTGATCCTCAACTGCTTCCCTATCGCCGTCGGGCTATGCCTAACGTATGAGCGCATCAGCAGCGCGCCCATCTTCTTCCATCAGTCTATCGCTTGCCGCGTCTGCTGGATGCGCTGGTTAGACAGACTTAGCCGCCTGCTCCGACCCCTATCACGCGCCAGCGTCCGGCATCAAACTCCACATCGACACTGAACTCGACTGACTCTCCGCTGTCAGAATCGGTGACGGTGAAGAGGGGCGCGAGATGTGTGCCCAGTTCGATCCAGCCGGCATGCGTCTCCACATCCAGGTAATCGCGATCGGCGCCAGAGCTGAGCGTCCAGGGGGCATCCGGGAATGAGGCGACCTGCTCTCCAGCGGCGACGGACACTGCGGTATCCCGGGCAAGACTCCACGCGGACGCGTAGTACCAGCCAATGAGCCCTGCGGCGGCGATCAGGACCGTTGCTGCAACCCAGAGCCGCTTCATAGACCCCCCGTTCTGTCTAACGTATGAGCGCATAACCTGCGCGTGTTCACTGTACTGCGCGTAGCGCTGACGCGCCTCTGCGCGTCAGGTTGATGCGCTGGTTAGGAGTGGGCTACGGAATCCTGCTCATCAGCCGTGCGAGCAGGCCACCAATGGCCGCCAGAACCAAGTACGCCCCGATTGCCGGGAGTCCGCCGATAAGGAAGGCGATCAAGCCTCCAAGGGTCAGGGCGAACAAACGCATCCCCGGTCGCCTGCCAGCCGCAATACTCCTGCCGAAGCCCCCTGAGTCCATCGGTCCCCCAACCGTAGCCTCACCCTAACGTATGAGCGCATCAGCAGCGCGCCCATCTTCTTCCATCAGTCTATCGCTTGCCGCGTCTGCTGGATGCGCTGGTTAGACATCAAGGCGCTAGCCTCCGGAGTCCAGACTGTAGACCTTCCAGGTGCCTTGCTCTCG
>JBFHJN010000127.1:0-4583 GCA_041595875.1 Coriobacteriia bacterium | reverse complement strand
GTCTCTACGAATCGGTCGACCTTTGGGAATTTGGTGTATGGACTGTAGATGACATGTCTGCGACAGAACTCGGTCCTGCTCTTGTAGAAACCGTTAGCGACGAAGACAGGGATGTAGTCCATCCACGTGTCGCCAGGCGTTGCAGAAAGCAGGATCCAGCCATTCTGCTTCGCGATCTTGTAGAAGGACTTGACCCATGCGCCACTACCGACCAAGCGTTGTTCGTCAAACACGAAGAAGGCGTTCTTGACGTCCGTGTACTTACCGATGTTGTTCCAGGAGTCAACGACCATCTTCATGCCGGGGTGCGTATCGTCCTCAGAAGTACTCAGCCCAAGCTTAGCGGCCTCTTCCTCCCAGTCGAGATCGTTTCGCTTCTTTGCGGTAGTGATGATGTAAAGATCAGTGGGGTTCTTAGCTTCCTCCCAGCTGCCAGACCCATTGACCTTTACCATACCCTTGGCGATATGCGTGTAGTAGTAGATGAGTGCGACACGGGTTTTGCCCGTACCAACGCCCCCGCGCAACACGCTTCCGTTCTTGAGTTTCCTGATAGCATCTAGCTGATGTGTACCGAGCTCTGCCATGTCACCTCCTAATACTGTTCGAAAAAAAGAGAAGGCCCGTATAGTTTGGGCCATCTCTCTTCCGTGGCTACGAAGCGGTGTGCTTGGGCTTCAGAAAGACCTCGATGGCGTCCCAGAGCAGGCTGAGGGTGAGGATCTCCAACGGCGACTGGAAGAACTCGCTAGGAGTTCCTCCCTTCGTCAGGAAGGTCTGGTACCGCTCGGACTGGAGCTTGGACATCTCGATGAACTGTTCGGGCAGCATGGCTGTTCCTTTCATAGTGTGACGGGTGTCATTATGGGCCATGTATACCTTGCGAGTGTTGGGCCTTTTATAGTCTTGCCCAGGACTTCTTGCTACTGCTCCCCGAACCAGATCGAGAACGCGACAACCACGAGGAGGATGATCGTCAGCACAGCTTCCCCAGTGCTCACAGCCGCCCCTCGTCCGTGAACTTCTGGCGCATCGGGTCGTTGTCCGGGTCGTCGTCCTCAGAGAACGACGTTGCGAAGATGTCCATTCGCTCGGTCGCCGGACCACGTCGAGCGTTCTGCATGACGCGGAAACCGTACTCGGTGGCATCCGCCTCGTAGAGGAGCGTGTAGAAACCGTCCTCGAGCGTCTTGAAGCGCTCCTTGTCGGTGGCCGTCTCCGGGTTGGGCGGTTCGTCCGCGGAGAGGAAGTCGTGCTGGAAGCAGAACTCGCCGGCGTTGTTCTTCTGGACGTAGATCGCGTCGTCAGCGGACATTGTCATACACCTTTCGTGTGACGTGGGAGAAGTCTTCCTTGTTGACCTGCGGGTTAATGTAGCGACCCACGATAGTGCCCGGCGAAAGGACGCCGTACCACCACTCGTTGTTCTCTTCCCCGACGAGGATCCAGCCGATGCGTGCCTCGAGAACCTCTCTCGGGACATCGAAACGCTCGGTGATCATCTGGATGTTCTCCTCGGCGATGACGATCGCGATCTCCCCCATCAGTTAGCGAGGGGGATGTCGGCGTACTTCGAGTCGAGGGGGCCCTCGTGGATGGTGACGTACAGCGCACCGAGGTAGGCCTTGATGCCGGTACGACCGTTGATGTCCCAGTGGTAGGGGTTGACGACGACGTCGGCATTGATGATCTCTGCCCAGTCGAGCATCGCGACCTGGTCCTCGTCGATGGCCGTACGCCCACGAGAGGTGATGATGAAGATCTTCGGCGGACGAACCTTGTAGCTGACCGAGATCTCGATGTAGTCCTGCGGAGGCGTGTCCTCGTCCCTCGCTCGGAGGGTCTTGACGTTCCAGCCGTCTGCGCGCATGGCGTTCGCCACGTCGACGGGGAGCGCGATGACGAAGTTCCTGTCTCCGGGTCGGTTGTAGGTGTCCTCGCGTCCTGCGAAGTTCCTGAACGGACGAGGGAGGATGTTGATGTTCTCCATCGTGAGGGGCTGCATCTCAGCCATTGGGGCCTTTCCTTTCGTAGTTGTTGAGAAGACCTTCAACGACAATGTGAAGGTCCATGACGCTCTGCTCCACGACGATTGTCGCGTCCTTACGGTTGTAGACACCCTCGCCGATCTTTGTCCACTCTCCGTCTACCTTGCGATAGAGCGGGATCGGCGTCTGGTCCTCGACGTCCATGTGCTGATGGAATATCAGCCTCACGGCTCGTCCCCGTTCTCCTCCGGCTCGACCAGCGTTGCGAGGTTCTCGGGGACGATCATGCGGAGGTTGAGCCCCTCCACGAGACCCAGGTCCATCGCCTTCCCGAGCAGGTGGAACTCAGAGCCCACTCCTGTTCCGACATCGACACGGAACGTGATCACGTCACGCGCATCGTTGTACTGGGCGTTCCCGACCTTAACGTCGACGTGGTTGTCGTTTCGCATAAGGATCGGGAATGTTCGAACAGCCATGCGTCCTCCTAGGACACGAAGATGTTGACATCTCCGAACTTGTTGATGGTCTCCTTTGCCTCGTAAACGAGGTCCTCAAAGAAGTCATAGTTGATGTCGTTCTCGAGCTTGAGCTTCCGAACAACCTCAGCTTCCTTCCAGAGGTAGTTCTTCGCTCCAGATGCTGAGTGGAACTTCTCTCCGTCCTTGTCCACGCGGAGAAGCGCGCCACCCCCAGTGCCAGGAAGAACCGGTACGAAACTACCGACCCGCCCAACAAAGCGCTTGCTGTTCTCGCCCTCCTTTGTCTCCCACGGAGGAGCCTCTACGCTGAAGTCGAGATAGAGCGCAGTCTGCACGGCCTTCGTCTCGCAAAGGTCTTCGAACTTGATCTCCTCGTGAGAGAACAAGGTCTTGAACACGTAGGGGTGTTGGAACTGCGCACCGACTGCAGTCCACTTACCCTTACCCTTTGCGATGTAGACCGCGTCGTTCACGAGACAGAGCTTGTCGTACGTAGCCTCGTGTTCGAAGTCATACCCGTACTTCTTGCCGAACTCCATCACCTTCTCGATGATCTCCGGTGTTGCGTTGGGGATCTTGATGGAGTCCGTCTTGATGTGGGCCACCGTGAAGCCTTCTGCCTGCACCATGTGCTTCAGATCGATCATGAACAGCGCCCCACGCTTCGCGACGATGTTGTCGATGTTGCGCGGATCACGGAAGGCGTTGTCGAACCTAGCCGCCGTGAGACCATAGACGATGTTGATGACGATCTTCAGCGCATACGAGAGAGCCTCTGCCTGCTCCTCGTCGTTGAGGTGCCGGGCCAACTTACCGCCCAGCATAGATTTCGCGACCTCAAAATCCCTCCGCTTGATCGCCAGACGAGCACGCTTGAGCGCGGAGAAATTATCCGTGTACTCCCCGAAGAGGTCGAGCGCCTCAATCGAAGTAGGGTGCATCGAGGCGACATCCAGTAGTGCGACGTTCTCGTAAACACCCGGTTCGGCGTAGACGTATCCGCCTTCTCCGGTGATCTCACCACGATAACTCGACGTACCGAGCTCGTACTCGTAGCCCGGAAACTCCTCTGCGAGGTGAGTGTACTTGAACTTGCTCTGGGGATTGCGGTCGTCGCCGAAAATGATCTTCGCGGTGTGCTGCTGCGTAGTGGCGTTGACGGAGAGACCACTGAGATCCGCGAGGATCTGACGGGCGACGAAGTCCTGGATACGATCCTCAAGGACCGCATCAGTGGCTTCGACATCATTGACACAGTAATCCACCACCTGCGGGATCAGTTCCTCAGGAACCGGCTGGTCCCAAGGAAGTTCGGACTCGACATGGTTAAGGCCCAGTTCGATCTCGAACTTCTTCAGACTCTGCTTCTTGCTGCTGAAGTCGTAGATGTCTGCGTAAGAGACGTTGTAGGCCTGAGCGAGGTAGCCATGGTTGTTGATCAGTTTCTGGCTAAGCTCGAACAGCTGTTGGTTCGTGTAGCCGAGGTAACGCGCATACATGATGTGGTTGTCGTACCTACGGTTGTTGAACCCGACCAGCTTCAGCGCGAACAGGCCCTCGACCTCCTGCGGCGTGGGGTTGATCATCTTGACGACGGTCTTTGCCCCGCGGTACTTCCAGCAGATCACGAACAGGTTCGGATAGACCTCCAGGTCGAAAACCACAAGACGCTCGTCCTTAGGCATCACCGTCTTCTCCTCCATGACGTCCTCCGACTTGAACTGCATAGTCTGGATGAGCTTGAGGCAGGCAGGTGCCTGATTGGTGCTGTTGTTGGCGAACGCCAAGATCCGAGGACGCATGTCTGTCACGTCGTAGGAAAGACCCGCCTTGTAGGCGTCGTCAAGGATCTTATGGATGAAGTCCATCGACGGCTTCGTGCCGGGGTGGATCTCCTTGCGAAGGTTTCTACCGATCAGGTCTCGCAGAGCACGTTCACTCTTGACCGTCTCTTCCGAGATCACTTTCTTCTCCTTCATTGGCAGGCCCGCTGAGAGCGTGGCGATTGGAACGGCGTTGCATCGAGAGACTCTACGGCGCAGAGAAGCGTTGCCCGTAAAGACCTTAATCTCGATGCCGTCGTCGTAGAGTCGGCTGAGTTCTGTGGCGTCTC
>JBFHJN010000126.1:0-4587 GCA_041595875.1 Coriobacteriia bacterium | reverse complement strand
CTGGCACGACAGTGTACGTCACCCACCTGTGCTGTAACGGCTGTGCGAGGATGCTGATCAACGCCGGTGTGGCTGCTGTGGTTATCGGTGACGGCAAGACATCCATGCCGCAGGAGTTGTTCGACGTGGCGATGAGGATGTTCCTGGAGGCCGGCGTACCAGTGACGTACGGCAAGGAGATGTGAGTGAAAGACCCTGACTATTTCTACAAGTACTTGTGCGTGACGCACCCTGCGACGATCAACCTGTCCGCACAAACGCGGGCTGTACCGATCACGCGCGAGCAAATCGACGCGGCAAGCTCCGGCATCGAGTGCGTCGACTACCCCACCGGGGCAATCAAGCGCATGCCTATGCAAACCGACCCGACCGGCCGTGACGCACACGAACCCGGCGCCAAGCTCGATGAGGGAAAACCCGAACTGGCACTGCTGCAAGACTTCGCCAACGCACTGCGAGAAGTCGGCAAGGTCGCTACCTTCGGAGCGAAGAAGTACTCCCGTGGCAGCTGGTTGCAAGTGCCGGATGGACAGTACCGCTACACCGGGGCGATGATGCGTCACTTCCTCGACGAGGCCGATGGTCCGGTCGATACCGACTCGGGGTGCCTACACGCTGCACAGGTGGCGTGGAACGCCTTGGCTCGACTGGAGTTGATGCTGCGAGAGAAAGCCTAACGAGTTCCTCGCCGGACCAGGCGTCGCATCGACGCAACGGATGTCGTGCCGTAGCCACGACCAGGAGCATACCTGCTGCGGGAAAACTGGTCCGGCACCTTCTTGGAGAGAACACCATGCAACTCTATCGAGTTTATCTCGAACACGTTAGAAGTGCCCGACGTACCGAAATCGTCGTCGAAACGGACGACTTGTTCAAGGCATGTGCGGTCGCGCAGAAACAGCAAGGTGCCGACTGGTTGGCATACGAGGTGAAGCCTGAGCCGGAGGACGACGATGGTTGACACCAAACAATTCGTAGCTGACGCCGCCCATCTGCTGGAGAAACACAACCTCAGGTTTATCGAGGGGGCCGCGGACTTTGACGCGAAGGCGTTCGGCGCGTTCTTGGTCGACTATACCCTGCAGCTTGCAAAAGCGTGGGAATTGGTCCCCAAGGATGAGTAAGGCGCCGTCTCGGATATGGTCGTGCATGTACGTCGGTGACGACAAGCAGGAGTACGGGTGCAAGCTGTACGGCACCCGTGCAGAAGTCACCGCACATGCCGCGCGTCTCGGGCTACTGCTGGAAGGAGAACTAGTGATGAGCATAGACGTATCACGCCCGTCCGAGGCGGTGCTACTACACACAATATTCGGGAGGCCAGGAGTTGATTTTCGACCGAAATAAGTACGTCGCTTTCGACGTGGAGACATCCAGTACCGAGGACATCGACTTCGCCCTCCAACCATTTCGTGCGGAGACATATCAAGCAGACATCACGTCGTACGCCATCGCGTACTACGACGAAGGGGGTAAGCTGCGCACGATGGCGCGGCACATGCCGACGCGGCAGCAGCTATTCGACTTGATCGAGTGGGCCGTTGCCGAGAAGAAAACGTTCGTCGGGTGGAACATGGCGTTCGACGTGTCGTGGCTCATCGCTTACGGGCTGCGTAGTTCGGTGATGCGTGCGAAGTTCCTGGACGCCATGCTGCTGTGGAAGCACCTCGAACGCGAGCCGGAGTCGGACTTGACCCGCGCGAAACGTAGGTCATACGGTCTGAAACTCGCCGTGGCGAAGTACTTCCCCGCGCACGCAGGGTACGAGGATGATGTCGACTACCATGACATGAGTCCCGAGGCCGTCGAAAAACGGCTGATATATAACCGCAAGGACGTAGCGTTTACGCTCAAGCTGGCCGAACGGTTCTACAACCAGATGGGTGCTGTTGACCCGAAGTGGTTGCGGAATGCCTTGATCGAGGCACAGTCGATCGATGTCGTTGCCGACTCGCGTGTCAATGGGCTGGTGGTCGATCCGGACGCAGCGCACACCCTCGACGCCAAGTTGATCGTCGTCTCGGAGAAAGCCCTTGAGATCCTGGAACCGCTGGGAGCTACACCCGAGATACTGGCCTCGCCGGCGCAGCTTGCCAAGCTGATGTTCGATGACTGGAAACTGCCACAGATCAAGAAAACACCGACCGGGGCACCCTCTACCGACAAGGAGACGCTGCACGAACTCTCCCTGATGGACCCGCGGGCGAAGACTATCCGAGCGTACCGGGAGGCGAACAACAACCGCACGAAGTTCGTGCAGTCCATACTGTCGTCCGTGGAGTACAACGGCGACGGTCGTACCAGGCCATCGGCCACGATTTACGGCACCTACACAGGACGCATGACGTTTTCGTCCAAGCAGGGTAAGGGTGTCAAGGCCGTTCCAGTGGGTTTTGCACTGCACCAAATGAAGCGTGGCGCCGACTTCCGCAACATCATCACCGTCCCGCCAGGGTTCACGTTGATCGAGTGGGATGCTGCAGGGCAGGAATTTCGGTGGATGGCGGTCGAGTCCGGCGACGAAACGATGCTCGGCCTATGTATGCCCGGCGAAGACCCTCACAGCTACATGGGTGCACAGATCGCCCACGGCGACTACAGAGAGTTGATCGCCAGCGTGAAGGACGGAGACGCCGACGCAAAGTCCAGCAGGCAGCTAGGCAAGGTGGGGAACCTGAGTTGTCAGTATCGGACATCTGCCGCAAAGCTGTGGTCTGTGGCGCGGGTACAGTACAACCTGCCGATGGAGTTGCCGGAGGCGGTCCATATCCACGGCACGTACCAGAAGACCTACCCCGGCGTACCTCGGTACTGGGCACGACAGATCGCTCGGGCGAAGCGGTTGGGGTATGTAGCGACACTTGCCGGTCGTCGGGTGCAGTTGCCCGACATGTGGGGAGATCGCACGAAGCGCTGGCAGCTTGAGTCCACGTCCATCAACACCCCGATTCAAGGGGTGGGCGCGGACCAGAAGTACCTCGCCATTGCAGCGATCAAGCCGTACTTGACGAAGGTCGGCGGGCACTTTTACTTCGAGCTACACGACGGCCTGTATGCTATCGTGCCCACACCGAAGGCTGAGAAAGCCGCGGTCGAGGTGCGTCACATTTTGACAAACCTCCCATACAAGCGGGCCTGGGGTTTCGAGCCACCGATCCCGCTGCCGTGGGATGCGAAGATCGGCCCGTCGTGGGGCGCCCTGAAAGAACTGCACGACTGACAAGGAGATAACTAGATGCGTGTGCGTGTGGCATGTGAGTATAGCGGTAGGGTACGGGAAGCCTTTCGTAACGCAGGGCACGATGCTTGGAGTTGCGATTTGCTTGAAAGCGAGGACACATCACCGTTTCATATCCAAGACGATGTACTGGATCACATAAACGCGAAGTGGGATCTGCTGATCGCCCACCCTCCGTGCACCCACCTGGCGGTAAGCGGAGCAAGATGGTTTAAGGACAAGCTGTCAGAACAAGCAGAAGCACTGGAGTTCGTGCGCGCCCTAATGGCGGCACCGGTCGCCCGGATCGCTGTTGAAAATCCTGTAAGCATCATCTCCAGCAAGGTGCGGAAACCAGATCAGATAATCCAGCCATGGCAGTACGGACACGGGGAAACGAAAACGACGTGTCTCTGGCTAAAGAATCTGCCGCACCTGGTACCAACCAACGTCGTCGACGGAAGGGAGCCTCGTGTGCACCGCATGTCTCCGGGTCCGAACAGGTGGAAAGAGCGCAGCAGAACGTACCAAGGAATCGCTGACGCGATGGCTGCACAGTGGGGCGCCCTGAAAGAACTGCACGACTGACGCGTTGCTGCTGCACCCGTTTAGCTGTAAAATCTAACACATCCTCGGTGATAAACACCGCCCAAGGAAGGAGTCGCTCGTCCATATGAAGCCACAAAAACCATTTGCGTGGAGCTACTCCTCGCTCACAGGGTTCGAGACGTGCCCGTACCGGCACTACCGCACCAAGGTGCTGAAGGATGTCTCAGACCCACCCGGCGAAGCCGCCATGTGGGGACAGCGAGTCCACAAGGCTCTCGAACTTCGTGTAGGCAGCGGTACCCCACTGCCCGAATCGCTCGTCAACTACGAACCGTACGCTGCGAAGTTCGCGTCGGCGCCAGGGCAGGTGCTGGTCGAACACCAGATCACCCTCAACAAGTCGCTCCGTCCGACGACGTGGTTTGGCAAGGACGCCTGGTGCCGTGGCGTGATCGACGTTGCGGTTGTGAAGGACGGCAAGGCCGTCGTCGCTGATTACAAGACGGGTAAGCGCAAGCCGGACAACGACCAGCTTAACCTGTTCGCGGCGCTAGGGTTCATCCAGTTCCCTGAAGTGCAGCGTATCGACACCATGTTCATCTGGCTCAAGGACAAGAAAGTCGATACGACCTCGTTCACCCGCGCCAATGTTCTCGACATCTGGTCGAGCTTTCTACCCCGCGTGAAGCGCATGGAGAAGGCATACACTGGGGGCGAGGACGCTCACCAGAAGAAACCCAGTGGCCTGTGCCGTAGCTGGTGCCCGGTCAAGGACTGCGAGTACAACGGTGCGAAAGGAAGATAATGTGCGCCTCACGTTG
>JBFHJN010000125.1:0-4619 GCA_041595875.1 Coriobacteriia bacterium | reverse complement strand
CCCACGGTCAGGCGACCCTGAAGGCGTCGGGCGACGCTGGAGATGGTGAAGTTGATGGCGAAGTACACCAGGGATATCAGCACGTAGATCGTGATGATCTGGGAAGGCTTCCAGTACTTCGCCGCCAGAATCGTGCCCTTGAACATCAGCTCGTAGGTCCCGATCGCCATGGCGAAAGACGAGTCTTTGATGACGGTCACGAACTGCGAGACGATTGGCGGGATCATCTTGACGACCGCCGGCGGCAGCACGATGTAGCGCATGGACTGCAAGAACGAGAATCCCTGCGAGCGTGCGGCCTCCCACTGCCCGATGGGGACCGAATTCAGGCCGCCCCGGATCACCTCGGCGATGATCGACGACGTGTAGATGGTGAGACCGATCGTTGCCGCCCACATCGCCGGAAGACCAAGCACGAAGTAGCTCGTCAGGATGAGGAGCAGCTGCGGCAGGTTTCGCACGACCTCGATGTAGGTGGTGGCGATCTGGCTGAGCACCGGAAGACCCGAGTAGCGCATGGCACCCAGGATCGTCCCGAAGATGAAGCTGAACACCACGGCAAGCACCGAGATCTCAAGCGTCAGCACAAGGCCGTAGCCGAGGCCGATATAGAGCACCGGGTCGCTCAGCATCTGCATAACGGGAGTGTTCAGGAATGCTTCCATCAGTTACCCCTCGTCCGGACTTCAAGGCGATGGGCAAGACGGGCGAGCGGGAAGCACATGAGGAAGTAGAGCAGGCCGACGACTATGTATGTCGGGCCGTAGTGGCCGAAACGACCGGCAAAGGAATCGCCCGCATACATCAGGTCTCCGCCGGCGATGATGGCGATGACCGAGGTGTTCTTGATGAGGCTGACCGCCTGATTGGTGAGCGGCGGCAGAACGATCCTCATGGCCTGCGGGATGATGATGTAGCGCATCGCGCCCACGTACGTGAACCCCTGGGAGATAGCGGCTTCAAGCTGCCCGCGTCCGATCGATTGGATCCCGGCACGGACGACTTCCGCTATGTAGGCGCCGTGATACATGCCTACGCCAAGGATGCCGATCACGATGACCGGGATGAACAGTCCCGGATACAGGATGGGTATGGCGTTGTACAGCATGAAGACCTGGATGAGCAGCGGGGTGTTCTGGAAGAACTCCACGTATCCGCGGGCGAACGCTTTGGCGGGACGTACGTGCGAAGCCGACATCATGCCGATGAGCGTCCCCAGGGCCATCGCAAGCGCCAGCCCCAGGGTCGACACCAGTAACGTCACAAGCGCACCGCGACCGAGCACGTCTATGTTTGCGAACAGCGCCTCCCAGCGAGGGATCGCGAACGGTCCCTGCTGCAAGAAGCCTATTTTGCTGATGATGTCAGACATGTCCGGCTGCAGACTGATCGCCAGCGATCAGTTCAGCGACCACTTCTCAAGAAGGGCCGTCATCTCACCATTGGCTTCCATCTCGGCGAGCATCTCGTTGATGAACGTCGTCAGGTCGTCGGTGCCAAGCTTGGTGGCGGCACCGTAGTCCTGCGGGGAAAAGCCGTCGGGCAGGATGGCCGAGTCCTCGGTCAGGTAGCCCGAGAGGATGGACTTGTCGACGGAGAACGCATCGACACGACCGGACTCAAGAGCGGCGTTGATCTCGGGGTAGGTCGCAAACTCCAGGAACTCGACGGTGATGCCAAGCGCGTCGGCTTCGACCTGCACCGCATCACGGGAGGTCGCGCCCTGCGCGACACCGATCGTCTTGCCATCAAGATCGGCAAGGCTCTCGATGCCGGAAGCGGTCTTCACGAGCAGACCGACCTCGTCCTGATAGTACGGGTCAGAGAAGTTCCACTGCTCCAACCGCTCAGGCTTGATGGTGAACGTAGCGATGACAACATCCAGCTGGCCGTTGTCCAGCAGCGGACCGCGGGTCTTGGCCGTGACAGCCTCGAACACCACGTCGTCCATGCTCAGGCCCATACGCTCAGCAAGCGCGTAGGCAAGGTCGATCTCCATACCCTCGAACTCGCCGCTTGCCGCATCCTGCAGACCGAAGTTGGGAACGTCAGCCTTGACGCCAACACGCAGCTCGCCGGAGTCTGCGATCTCCTGCACACCGGCAGGCAGATCCCCAACAGCGGTGGAGCCTGTGTCGGCCGGCTCGTCAGAACCGCATCCGACGAGGGCGAAGGCGCTGAAGACCAGCGCGAACACCAGAAGCAGTGCCGTCTTCCTCATTCTTCCTCCTTCTTCCCGAGAGATCCCGGGATACTCGATGATGCTGATCCAACGTGCAGTGTAAGAGACCGTTCGGGGGTCTCGATCAGCCGGTTGTTGAGCAGCTATCCCCTAACGCAGGATCTTGCTCAGGAACAGTTTGGTGCGATCGTGCTCGGGGTTCTCGAAGAAGTGCTCCGGTGTGCCATCCTCGAGCATGTTGCCGTCGTCGAGGAAGATGACCCTATCGGCCGCCTCCTTGGCGAATCCCATCTCGTGGGTGACGACCACCATCGTGATGCCGCCGTGCGCGAGGTCGATGATGACCTCCAGCACTTCCTGGATCATCTCGGGATCGAGCGCCGATGTCGGCTCGTCGAAGAGCATCACCTTGGGATGCATGTTGAGAGCACGGGCGATGGCGACTCGCTGCTGCTGCCCGCCGGAGAGCTGGGCCGGGTACTTGTCGGCCTTCTCGGCCAGACCAACGCGCTCCAGGTACTTGAAGCCGGACTCTGTCGCCTCTTCTTTGGAGACGCCGGAGACCACGATGGGTGCCAAAGACACGTTTTCGAGCACGGTCTTGTGAGGGTAGAGGTTGAACTGCTGGAACACCATGGCCACGGACTGTCTGACTTTGGCGATGGGGGCGCGGTGCGCGGTGAGGTCGACGCCGTCGACGATCACCTGGCCCGAGCTGGGCTTCTCAAGCATGTTCATGCACCGGATGAGCGTGGACTTGCCCGAACCCGAAGGTCCGATGATGACCAGCTTCTGGCCAGACGGCACCTCAAGGTTGATGTCTTTCAGGGCGTGATGGCTGCCGAAATGCTTGTTCACGCCAACGAGCTCGATCAAGGGTGACTCCTTTGCTGTGCAGTCATGAAGCGCGCGGGCTGACCAAGAGTAGCGAGCCCGGAATCGCGTTTCGTAGCGAGTGGCGCGTGTAGGGTGCGCCTTCTAGCGTAGCGCACAGTTTACAACATGTTGACGATTGTCCAAAACAAGCATTAAGCAGACTGATATCCACTATGGCCTGGCGTCCTAGCGAAGAGGCCGTTCGGTCTCATACGCCACACCCATGGCCGGTCCCACATGCAGGCCCACGACCGGATGGATCGGCAGCACGGGAACCTCCATACCAGCGATCGGCGCCACGACTTCCTCGGCAAAGGCTCTCGCCGTTTCCTGCTCGCCGAAGAACTGCACGCCGACCCGGAGCAAGCCGCACTTCTCGACATCATTGCGCATGAGCAGCCCGATCTTCGTCCGGGCATAGTGGGGGTTTCTGGCAACGGCAGCAACGCCGGTGAGGCCTTTCTCGGCGGTCAGGATCGGGGCGATGCGCAGCATCACGCCCAGCAGGCCCTTTGCCCCCGATATGCGTCCGCCGCGCCGCAGATACTCGAGGCTCTGCGGCGTGAACAGGAAGCGCGTGCGTCGAGTGGTCTCCCGGGCGATACGGGCGCACCCCTCCAGCGTCTCGCCCTCAAGCGCCGCTTCGGCGGCCGAGAGAAGCACGAACCCCTCCTCCAGGCTGTTGGAGCGACTGTCCACCACTTCGATACGGGCGCCCGGTCGCTGGGTGCGCACCTCGGCGGCGGCCACCTCGGCCGACTGCACCGTGCCGCTCATTCCCGCCGAGATAAGCACAGCGAGCACGTCATCGCCCGCATCGAGGATCTTCCGGAACGCCTCCGCGAACTCCTCGGGCGAAGGCTGCGAGGTCCGGGGCATCTGGGTCATTCCAGCGAGCCGGACGTGGAAGTCAGGGTCAAGGAGTTCTGCCTCGGGCACCGGATGCCCGTCGACGGTCACGTGAATGGGAACAACCTCTATATGAAGCCGTGTGCGATCCGCATCGCTGATGCTGGCCGCCGAATCTGTCACGATGCGCACGCCCATACGGATTCTCCGATCGATGCGCCTCTGTTAATACATGGTAGTTTTCCGAGTGAGGCGTCTTGCTAACCTTCAACAAGGAAATTCCCGGGACCGGGATCGAGCAGACTGGGGCACATGATGGCCGAGAAGCCAGGACGCGCGGCAGTGGCGACGCTTGTGGCGGTACTCATCGGAGCAGCGGTCGCCTGGGCGGGCTCGCAAGGTAGTGCGACCCTGGGTGACGTACCGGTCTTCGCAATCGCTGTGGCGCTGGCATTCCTCGTGCAGTGGGCGGTATTCGTGCCCTCCTACCTGGCGCGCACCGAGCGCTTCTTCGACCTCACAGGGAGCTTCACCTACATCTCGGTGGTGGTGTTCGCGATCATCGCGAGCGGACAGACAAGCGCTCGATCTATCCTGCTGCTTGCACTGGTGCTGGTGTGGGCCACCCGACTGGGCACCTTCCTGTTCCGCAGAGTGCTTCAGGCCGGCAAAGACGACCGCTTCGACCGGCTCAAGAACTCCTTCCCCGACT
>JBFHJN010000124.1:0-4779 GCA_041595875.1 Coriobacteriia bacterium | reverse complement strand
CCTGGTTGGGCATGTGGGCGATCGCCCAGGTGCGCCCGTGGACTCGAGTCAAGCCACGAGTGTGGTCTACGACCATGACTTGGCTCAGGCGCGTGGCTTGCAGGAAGTGAGCGAGCAGGTGGAACGCGGACGTCCTCCCGGCCTTCGGACTGTAGTCGTGGTTGCCCGAAACCAGCACCAACTTCCTGTGCGCAGTGGTACACAACCAGTCGTGCAGCATCTCGAAGGCCGTGATCAGGTCCCCGCCATCGACATCGAAACCGTCGAACAGGTCGCCGTTGATCACGAGCGTGTCGGATGTCGTGTCGGTGAGCAGGACCTTGAACCAGCCGAATGAGTGCTCCCTCAGCGCCGCCTGGGAGGCCGGCGTCGTGCCCGCCTTCCGGTTCACGCCGAGGTGCAGATCGTTGAGTATGTGCATCACCGCCTACTCCCTATAGTCGTCGTAAATTTCGATCTCGCAAAAGCCGGAACCATCACGGCCAACAACGCAAAGTCCATGCTTGTCAACGAACGCCTGAACGTCGGCAATCTCCACCGCCCACGCAGTCTCGTACCCCACGTCGCGCATGATACGTCCGCCCTCAACACGGTGGTTGGTGCCCTTGTCATACCAGCCTCCGTCCGTCCCGTTGTGAGCTGGGATCTTTCTCGGATCGTCAGTGTTTCGTACATCCGTATCCACCCGCAACACCTTGAAGGCTTCGTCGCAGGGTTTTTCGCCGTATGCGCTTGTGCGCTCGCATATGTACAGACCAGCACGAGGGGTTACAAGCGGCGGCGTGTTGCCTGGTGCCTCTTTGTCCATGGTCATCATTCGTCTCCCGGCCCACGGCCAATGATTTCGTTTGGCGGCATCACAGGTTTGGACTTCGAGAGCGTTGATGTTTCACAGCCGACCATCGTGTCACAGGTTGATAACCTGACGAGGTCTTCAGCCATCTCTCTCACAGCCTCCGCAACCCGCCTGCGGTAGGAGGCGGGTTGGTGCTGATCTAATGTCTTCAGAAGGCCGATCATTGACCTCGCCTGCGCCGCCTGCTCCCTTTCTCGTGGGCTCGGGGATGCCACAAATCCTCGCATCACCGATTCCGCCACTCTTCCACAACGTTGAGCCAGATAAGCACAGCCAACCCGGATAGGGCAAGCCCCCCAGGGATCGCGGCGAGCAGTAACACCCAGATAACGATCTCGTCTCTCATCTCAGTCACTCCCTCAAGAACCAAACCAACCCGTCGACCGCAGCGCTTCTGCAGCCGTCGAGTACATCGGGAACGGAGACAGGTCCCAACTTGGGACGCCCGTCTCCATCTCGCTCGTCGGCACCGCCCGCCACACCTGCTCCATGTAGTGGTGGACGAGGACGACGTTCTCACTGCCAGCCATGTCGAACTTCTTCAGCACGGGCAACTGGCTGACCTTGTCCTTCGGCAGGCGGAAGGCGTGCTTCGTGGCCTTGGCCTCGACGAAGCCCGACCACTTGTCCTGGCCCTCACGGTAGGCATACAGGTAGTCGCCGGGCTGCGCCGAGATCAGCCCTCGAGCTGCCTTCGCATCCGGCATACGGTGGTACGCAAACCCCTGCTGCTGGTTCATCTCGTCAAAGAATGCCTTGACCAGCTTCTCCGTCTCCTTGCCCACCTGATCAGGCCGCAAGCCTGACCACCATTCCGGGCTGAGTTTCTTAACCACTGGCTGCTCCTATGAAACCCGGGGCCACTTGGCCCCGGTAAGCGCTACTTTAGCACGTTAGGCTACGTTGGCAACATCCTTGGCTTCCTCCTGCTTGGAGTGCCCAGTATCTTTTCAATCGACCACCCCTGCTGGTGCCTCCAATACGCGCAAGCGTATGCCAAGTTAGCCCCATTCGCCCACTCCTTCAAGGTCTTGGCTACTCCGCCCATCTCGTAGTAGATACTGGACCCCTTATTCCTTGCTTGTTGTGTTGCGGTAGCCCAGCAACAGTTTTCCGGAGAGTACCCAAGGGCGTTGTCGACTCTTTCTATGGAGTGCTTCTCGGTGGGCCGTACGCCCATATGCAGGAAGAACTTTTCAAAAGAGTTCCGCCACTCGTCGCAAACCGTAACTCCCCGAGCCCCGTATTTATGAAACGAAGAACTGTTTGGGTTGTGGCAACGGCTAAGAATCCCTACCCACACCTTGTATTCCGCGCTGCCAGCCCCGCCGTGGGTCCTGTTCCTCTGAGTTGTTTTCTCTGACTTCAGGCAGCCGCAGGATCTAGTGTTTCCATGCGCCCAGTAGGTGGCCTTCTTCACCACCACGGACCCGCAGCTACACGAGAACTCCCCAAGAGTCTCGAGGCCACTCTTCCAGACCCTGAGTAACGTCAAGCGCCCCTTGGTTTCCCCTACTCTTGACTCATAACACCTCACTACGGCTCTCCGAAAAGCACTTCCCGACCGCCTCAAGGATCAGCGTCTCGTCCGGTACCTCGCCGATCTCAACCAAGTCCCCATAGTTGGGTCCAATACCGATCGAGGACGCCGAGGGTATCGTCTTCAGGAACCTCTCGCACATCAGAGCGTGAACCGCCTTGATCACGGGCACTGCGTGATCCCGGTGCACCGACAGGCACAGCTCGTCATGGCAGGGCCAGTAGAACCGAGCATCGTACTTCTCGAACACGTCGCTATCCCATAGACGACCCATGATGGTACGGATCTGGTTCCCACCAGCGCCTTGGATTCTGGCATTGCTCGCCTGACGCAAAGCCTTGCTCGCTGTGTAGTTGTTGTCCGACAGGATCAGGCTTCTCAGGTGTCGGCGGGTTCCCCCCATCACGGGCACCCAACCATGCCGTGACGCGAACTCCTCCGTTTCCTTCTTCCACTGCCCGACACGAGGGAACGCCTTGTCCAGAGCATCCAGATAGGATTGGGCTACGGCTTCCTCAACCCCCAGACCCAAGGCGATCTTCGGCGCCATCGCCCCATAGGATGAGGCAAAGAACGTGGTCTTTCCTGCCTGACGAGCGAGGTAGGCTTCGTGCGCCTCGCCCTCATCCTTCGACTCGATACGGGCGCGGAACGAATCATAGGAAACATCAAGGATCATGGCAGCCGTGAAGCTGTGCAGATCCTTCGGAGGGTCCCCGACGTAGGCCGAGGTAATGTTCTCATCCCCGCTGTAGTCCCCGAGCAGCCGAATCTCCTGGCCAGCAAGGTCCAGGGAGACGAACACCGCGTCCCTGTGGTGCGGCCTGATCACGGTTCGGACACCGCCCGGCGTGGAGTCCTGCTGTTGCAGGTTCGGGTTAGCTCCAGAATGCCGTCGGGTGTTGGTCGAGCATTGCCGTATCTCGGGGTGCAGTTTGTTGTCCTTCCAGTGCAGGAACTTGGGGTAGGCCGTCCAGTACAAGCCGCGCCGGGTGTTGATGGACTTCATCTCCAGCAGTGCTCTCAAGGCCTCCGCCTCACCCTCCGTCGCATCCCCGAGCTTCAGGGCCAGGTTGATGGCATCATCATCCGTCTGTGGGTTACCCTCGCGGATACCCTTCGCCCGCATCGCATCGGTAGCCTTGTTCCTCAGCCGGATCGGAAGGCCCATCACCTCGTACATCAGCTTTCCGATCTGCACGAAGCTCCCGGCATTGAACTCCGGCTTGGCCTCGAAGCGTTCCTTCAACCAGGCGTTGATCAGGTCCAGGTTCCCGCCAGAGATCCATGAGGCGAGGAGTGGTGCATCTTCGTGGTCCAACGTATCGACGAGCTTCGCCAGCTTTTCCACCTTGCGTACCTGTGTCTGCAGGTCTTGGCCCAGCAGGATGCTGCATGCCTGCTTGACTGAGGCAGGGGTCAGTTCCTCAATTACGGGGCACAGAGACCCCTCCCACCCCTTCCCGATCAGGTACGTGTGCAGAGTTTCTTCCAGCTTGGGGTAGGCTTCGTCGTCCTGACGCTTCAGAAACAGCAGGCGTTCCAGACTGATCGGGGTGCCCTGGATGAAGGACATCGCGCCCAGGTACATGGGCTTCTGCTCAATTTCCATGAAGGCGTCGAAGGTGTCCTCGATCTCCATGATGACCTTGAAGAAGCTGTAGAGCCCTTGCGCCGTGTAGCAGTCGTCGATCCCGTACCCGAATACGTGCTTGGCGCTGAGTTGGTCCATCTTGAACTGTCGGAGTTTGGTGTAAGCCGCGCCATCGGGCACATCCTTAAGCCACATCTCCTGCCCGTCACACTCTACCCACGTGGTCGTCTGATCATAGGACTGCTGATCGTAGTCGAGCATCAGCTTTGACAGCGCCTTCAGACCACGAGAGGGCTGGTTCTCGTCCCAATAGGAGGCGGCGATCTGGCTGTCGACCATGTTCGGGAACATGCCACGCCACCTGTTGTTCTTCCACTCCTGCCCGAAAGCATTGAACAGGACCGGAAGCTCGAACCCCCCGGCGTTATGCGAGATCGTCACCTTGTTCGGCGGGATCACGGACAGCAGCCGGCCCAGTTGCTCCAGCGTGACGTTGTCCGTGTCGGCGTGGTCGACCGAGGTGTAGAGCCCGTACTGGCCGTTTGCCCCGAAGGTCAGACCGCAACTGACGATGGTCGACCCGAACACGTCCACCCCTGCACCCTTCTCGGTCCTTTGCGCAAGCCACTCCTCAGATTCCTCCGGGACGGTGGTCTCAAGGTCGAGGCAGAATTCCAGGGTCTCCCCTACCTTGGAGGTAAGGAAGGCCACCGCGCTATCGAAGTTCTCAGAGGTTACGATTCTTCCCTGCTGCCCCCACCCCTTCAGGCGGTAGTCTTCAGCCGGCTT
>JBFHJN010000123.1:0-4799 GCA_041595875.1 Coriobacteriia bacterium | reverse complement strand
GCCTCTGAACCGGCTCCGCCACAGACCCCGGTCCACCAGCCCGCGCCCGTCGGTGTTTCGGGCGCGTCGCTTGACGCGGCGGTCGTCAAACGTTCATGGCCTGCGATCCAGGCGGAGTTCAAGAAGCTGCGTCCCTCGCGCTCGCACCTGTTCGATGGCAGCGAGGTAGAGGTCGAGGATGACGTCCTGGTCGTGGAGTTCCCAGCGTCGCAGGACTTCTCCTTGCAGATAGCGCGCACGCCGGAGACGGTGCAGTTGCTCAAGCAAAGCATCGTCGCGGTGCTGCGGATCGATCCGCCGCTGGAGTTGCGGCTCGGACGTTCGGGGGGCTCTCGTCCCAACGCGAAGCCGCCGGTGCCGTCTCCCAACGACACCGCGCCGCCGCTCGTCGATGAGACGGAGTCCCGTCCCGCTCACGTGCCGGATCAAGCGGACCCCGATATCACCAAGCTTGTCATGGACGAGCTTGGAGCAGAGATGGTCGTCGATCACGAACCTGAGAGCTGATAAGGCAGAGTTTCTTTTTGAGAGGAGCACGATGAAGCCTAATAACATGGCGAACATGATGAAGCAGGCCCAGAAGATGCAGGCGGATATGGCCCGAGTCCAAGACGAGCTCAAGTTCGAGCGCGTCGAGGCGTCCGCTGGCGGCGGCGCCGTCAAGGTGGTCATGACCGGTGAGCTCCTGGTGGAGTCGGTCACCATAGACCCTGCCGCCGTGGATGCTGAAGATGTGGCCATGCTTGAGGACTTGGTGACCGCGGCCGTGAACGAGGCGGTCCGCCAGGCGCAAGACGTAGCCAGCCGCAAGATGTCTGCCGTCACCGGCGGGCTGGGTATTCCCGGTCTGATGTAGATGCCGTTCTACGCCGCACCCATCGTTCGACTTCTCGAAGAGCTCGAGCGCTTGCCGGGCATCGGTCCCAAGAGCGCCCAGCGTCTTGCGTTCCACATCCTGCGCGCTGACGAGCAGTCCGCGGGTCGACTCGCTGACGCGATCGTCGACGTCAAACGCTCCATACACTTCTGCGCGCAGTGCTTCAACTTCGCGGAAGGTGATCTGTGCGAGATCTGCTCGGACTCCAAGCGGGATGCGTCGGTCGTCTGTGTGGTGGAGGAGCCAAGAGATGTCGTTGCTATCGAGCGTACAGGCGAGTTCCGGGGCCTGTACCATGTGTTGCAGGGAGCGATCTCCCCTATAGATGGCATCGGTCCGGAGCAGCTGCGGGTGCGGGAGCTTGTCGATCGCATCGGCAAGGGTGGTATCGATGAGTTGATCGTGGCCACCGACCCCAACGTAGAGGGGGAGACCACCGCACTCTATGTCGCCAGACTCGCGAAACCGCTTGGTGTGTGTGTCACGCGCATCGCTTCAGGACTGCCCGTGGGCGGCGACCTGGAGTACGCTGATGAGGTGACTCTTGGCAGAGCGCTCGAGGCCCGCCGTGAGATGTGAAGAAAATGCCAATGTTTTACTACCGTTCACCGATTGGTGACCACCGCTCACCGCTGTAGCCGACCCCGCATCGGCAGTCGCGCCCGTATCCTTGTGTGACCCACCGTCCCGTCGCACATGTGATGCGTCTTACAACCCCTTCGGGACGGGTCATGACGATCGTTTGAGGAGGGTGAGACCATGCAGCAGCTGACGGAGATCCGTTGGCATGCGCGCGCCGGCCAGGGCGCTGTCACGGCGGCGAAACTCGTCGCAGAGACCGCACTGGAGCTCGACCAGTACATGCAGGCCATGCCTGAGTATGGCCCGGAGCGCATGGGTGCGCCGATCCAGGCATTCACGCGCATCAGTACGACCCCCATTGAGATCCACAACAACATCGAGCACCCGGACGTGGTAGTCGTGCTTGACGAGAGCCTGCTCTCGATCGTTGATGTGACTCGTGGACTCAAAGAAGACGGTGTAGTCATCGTCAATACGTGCAGCCCTGCCGCTGCGGTCCGCACACGTCTTGGCCGCACCACCGGCCGTGTAGCGGCAATCGATGCGTCCGGTATCTCGCTGGACAAGTTGAAGCGCGAGATGCCGAACACGCCCATGATCGGCGCTCTTGCCAAGGCGACCGGCCTGTTCGAGGTCGGCGCTGTGTGCGATCACCTGACCAAGACGTTCGGCAAGAAGTTCACGCAGGAGATCATCGATGCGAACGTCGCATCGGTACGTACGGCTTACGAGGAGGTGTCCATCGATGGCTAAGTGGGACATCTCACGCATCGACGAGTGGAAGGGCGACGAGTTCCCTCTGGGCGCATGCATCCCTGAATCGGGTAACTCGCGCGACTATGTGACCGGCGGCTGGCGCAGTGAGCGTCCCGTGCGCGATGACGCCAAGTGCACCCAGTGTCTTATCTGCTGGATCATGTGCCCGGACTCTGCGGTCGTGGCTGCCGGCGAGAAGGTCGTCGACTTCAAGCTTGACCACTGCAAGGGTTGTGGCGTGTGTGCCAACGAGTGTCCTGCGGATGCCATCACGATGGTGCCCGAGGGCTGCGAACTGCCGGAGGTGAAGTAGATGGCCACTCAGAAGACGGTTTCTGCCACCGGTAACACCGTTGTCGCCGACGCTATGCGTCAGTGCAAGCCCGACGTGATGGCTGCGTATCCGATCACTCCTCAGACCACGATCGTCGAGGAGTTCGCCGGATTCGTCGCCAAGGGTCGTGTGCACACGGAGTACGTCACCGTGGAGTCCGAGCATTCGGCAATGAGCGCCTGCGTTGGCGCTTCAGCCGCCGGAGCCCGCGTCATGACCGCTACCTCCTCGCAGGGCCTCGCCCTCATGTGGGAGGAGTTGCATATCGCCTCGGGTATGCGTCTGCCCATCGTCATGGCCAACGCCAACCGCGCGCTGTCCGCGCCCATCAACATCCACTGCGATCACGGCGACGCCATGGGCGCCCGTGACGCCGGCTGGGTGATGATGTTCGCCGAGACGGCCCAGGAAGCGTATGACAATACCATCATGGCCACGCGTATCGCAGAGAACCCCGCGGTGCTCCTGCCGGTCATGAGCTGCCTTGACGGCTTCATCACCACGCATTCCATCGATCGTGTCGATGTCCTCGATGACGAGTCGGTCGCTGAGTTCGTGGGCGAGTATGTGCCGCAGAACGCGCTGCTCGACATCGACCAGCCCGTCACCCACGGCGCCTTTGCCGGACTCGGTGGCCCGTTCTTCGAGTTCAAGCGTGCACAGCGTGACGCGATCGAGCGTTCACGTGAGGTCATCAGTAGCGTGGGAGCCGAGTACAGCGAGCTGTCCGGTCGTCCCTTCGGAGCCGTCGAGTCCTGGGGTATGGAGGACGCGGACGTGGCGATCGTCGTCATAGGCTCCACCGCAGGCAACGTCCGACACGTCGCCCGCCAGCTTCGCGCTGAGGGAGTCAAGGCCGGCATCGTGAAGGTGCGGGTCTTCCGCCCGTTCCCGTACGCGGAACTCGCCGCCGCTCTCTCGGGCGTGAAGGCTGTGGCGGTCCTTGACCGCGCTGAGTCTTTCGGTGCCGAGGGAGGACCGCTCTTCCTGGAGGTCCGCAGCGCGCTCTATGACGCTGCGACCCGCGTTCCGGTCGCCGGATACATCTACGGTCTTGGCGGCAGCGATGTGCGCCTCGAGCTTATCGAGCGCGTCTACTCCGACCTGTCCGATATCGCCGCCGGCACAGCCCAGCCCGGCGGATTCGTCTACCTGGGCGCACGGTAGGAGGGAGGTCACATGGCAACGCTTAAAGAACTCACTCATCGCGAGGACCGCCTTGAAGGCGGCCACCGTCTCTGCGCCGGTTGTGGCGCTTCGATTGCCGTTCGCCAGGTGCTTCTGGGCGCCGGCGAAGAGCCTGTCGTCGTCGGTTGTGCGACCGGCTGCCTCGAGGTTTCCACCACGATCTACCCGTACTCGTCGTGGAAGACCCCGTTCATCCACAACGCGTTCGAGAACTCTGCGGCCACCGTCTCCGGTGTCGAGGCCGCGTTCAAGGGTCTGAAGGCAGCAGGCAAGATCCCTGCCGACAAGCGCATCAAGTTCGTCGCCTTCGGCGGCGACGGCGGTACCTATGACATCGGCCTGCAGTCACTGTCCGGCGCCATGGAGCGCGGACATGACATGGTCTATGTCTGCTACGACAACGGTGCTTACATGAACACCGGCATCCAGCGTTCCTCGGCCACGCCGAAGGGCGCCTGGGCGACCACCGCGCAGATCGGCTCTGCACAGCAGGGCAAGCAGCAGAGGCGCAAGGACCTCACGCAGATCATGGCCGCCCACGGCATCCCGTATGTCGCTCAGGCTTCGATCTCGCACTGGAAAGACCTCACAGCCAAGGCCGAGAAGGCCTTCGCGGTGGAGGGACCGGCGTTTCTGAACGTCTTCGCACCGTGCCCCCGTGGCTGGCGCATTCCCTACAATAAGACCGTGGAGATCGCCAAGCTCGCGGTGCAGACCGGCTTCTGGCCTCTCTACGAGGTAGAGGATGGAGTCTTCCGTCAGACCGTCAAGGTGCACAACAAGAAGCCCATCGAGGAGT
The DNA here is from genome assembly GCA_041595875.1 of Coriobacteriia bacterium. Lineage (GTDB taxonomy): Bacteria > Actinomycetota > Coriobacteriia > Anaerosomatales > Anaerosomataceae > UBA2279. The sequence continues at coordinate 263 of JBFHJN010000123.1, read as the reverse complement.
TCCTCAAGCCGCAGGGCCGCTTCAAGCACCTTTTCAAGCCTGAGAATGCTGAGCTGCTCGCCGAGATACAGGGCGATGTCGACCGTGCATACGACGCGCTGCTGGGTCGGTGCGGAGCTTAATAGAACGACCGGTCTTGAAGAGGTATGTTTCTTGCTTGCATATCAGGGGTCCCGCCTATTTTGCGGGGCCCCTGATGTTATGATGAGCGGGTGACATCGCTACGCGAGCTGTGCGAAAGGATCAAGAATGAGGCGACTCAT
>JBFHJN010000122.1:0-4902 GCA_041595875.1 Coriobacteriia bacterium | reverse complement strand
GCTCCGGTCGCCGAGGGAGAGCTTGATGCCCTTGCGGCGCTTTGCGCTGAGTTCCGACCGTTTGGCGATGTAGCGCGCACGGTGCTCGTCAGGCAGGCGGCCCAGCGGCTGTTCATGGGTGTCGCCGGGTCCTACGGTGGCATCTCGGGAGCGCCCAGCGCGCTTGCGTTTGTGGGCCGGATGGAAGACCCGAACGTCGAGGTGGCCGTGGGATACACAGGTGAGGCCGTCGTTCTGGAAGCGACCGCGCTGGGCCTGGATACCTGCTGGGTCGGCGGGATGTTCAGCCCGCGTCACGCGGCCGCACTGGGTGGCATCGCCCCGGGAGAGCGGGTGTATGCGGTCAGTCCTCTCGGCCACGCCATCGAGCGAGTCAGCACCAAGGAGCGCATCATCTTCGGCATGGGTAAGCCCAAGTTCCGTCGCGAGCACGAGCAGATCGCCGAGGGAGTCGCGGCGTGGCCGGAGTGGGCGCGTGCGGGCGTCGAGGCCGCGCGGGTGGCTCCTTCGGCCATGAACAGGCAGCCGTGGCGCTTCAGGCTGGATGGAGACACGGTCATCATCGCCACGGACGGCACCGACACGGTCAAGGTATCGAAGCGACTGGACTGCGGGATCGCGATGCTCCACTTCGAGCTCGCCGCGCTTGCTGCGGGCGTTCAGGGCGCATGGGAGTTCTGTGACGCTCCGGACGTTGCCCGTTGGATCCCGGCAGGCTAGAGGCCTACCAGTCGCTGGCCACCGCCGGCACCTGTGCGCGGTCCACCAGCGATATCGCGTCAAAGCGGCACGCCGAGCGGCAGACCCCGCATCCGTAGCACGCATGGGGGTCGATGACCGCCAGTCGCTTGTCGGCGTCCCAGCTTATCGCCGAGAAGGGACAGCGCTCCACGCACGCGCGACAGCCCCGGCAGGTCTCATCGGCGAGACGCGCGACGTACTCGCCTTTCCACATCGTCTTGTGGTTGAACTCGAGTGTCGTGCGCATGGCCATGCAGCCTGCATCGAGGTTGCAGTTGCAGATAGCGGTTATGAACGGCGTCCCGAAGGTCCACACCGAGTGCATGAGGCCTTCTTCTTCGCAGCGCCGTAGAGTCGCCGAGGCCTGCTCACGGGTGAGACGCTGGAATGCGCTGGTGTCCGGGCCGTCCGCGAATCCTTTGAACGCCTCGGCGATGGTCTCATCCTGGGGAGTGACTGTCATGGCGATGCAGTAACCGCGCTCCGGAGCGCCGGAGAAGTCCCTGCACACACACGGTACCTGGACGATGCTCGTGGCGAAGTCGAAGATCTGCTCGCACTCTTCCAGCGGCACAGGCTGTCCGTAGTGCATCTTCTTCTGGTGCGGAAGCGTCAGTGCGCGGAACACACGCTGCATCGGACGGGGAGAGGACTTCACGGCTTCAAGCCACTTCAGGTTGCCGGGCATCCGCGTGCTGAAGCCCTGCACGAAGTCCACCATGTACTCGCGACGCTTTATGTCGCTTGCCAGGTCAAAGGCGTAGTTCGATGCTTCGAGATACCACTTCTTGCCGTCACCGTGCTGTACGCAGAACTCGCACATATGCGCCTCCCTTGGGGGCACGAGCGTATCATGCCGGCGTTCTGTGCGTGACTCCTGGGCCTAGTCGGACTGGATCCAACCCGCGTATGCCTTGATGAGGTCTTCTTTGGTCACGATGCCGACCACCTTGCCCGTGTGCACGGGGTCCAGGACCACCACGCGTCCGATGTGGTGCTGCTCTATGAGGTTGAGCGCCCTGCGGGAGCTTTCATACGGGTACAACGAGATGACGCTTTGCGACATGATCGCCGAGACGGGCGTCTCGCCCCTTTGCGGGAAGGGCACCTTCTGGGCGTCTTTCCAGCTGACCACCCCGACGATGCTGTCCTCGGCATCAAGCACGGGGAAGCCGTGGTGGCCCGAACTGCCCACCAGACGCAGAAGTTCGAGCACCGAGGTCGTATCGCAGACGGTCACCGGGTCTTTCGTGAGCACCTGCTCCACAGCGACGCGCCGCAGGATGTCCGCGGTCTCCTTTGTGGCGTCCGCATGCTGGCTCTCGTAGATCGTGTGCGTGCCTGAGGCGAGAAAGCCAGCCGTGTTCGCGATGATGAGTGGGATGATCATGGTGAAGTTGCGTGTCGTCTCGCAGAGCAGGATCGCCGTAGATAGCGGCACCTTGCCGATGGAGGCGTAGAGCGCACCCATGCCGGCGATGACGTAGAGCGTGGGGTGAGTGGCAAGCGTAGGGAACAGGTATGCAGCCGCAAGCCCCATGGAGCCACCCAGGGCGGCGCCGATGAACAGCGACGGAGCGATGACTCCGCCGGCCCCGCCGGAACCGATCGAGAGCGAGCTCGCCACGATCTTGCCGATGACCAGAAGCAGCAGCAGCGGCATCGCAAGCTTGTAGTCGATGGCGTCCTGGATCGTGTTGTAGCCCATGCCCCATACGCGAGGGATGAACAGGGTGAGGAGCCCCATCAGCAGGCCGCCGATGGCCGGCTTGGCCCAGTCCGGCAGCGAGAGCCCCCGGAACTTGTTGAAGATGCCGTAGAAGACCTTGAGGTAGAGCACGCCTACCATGCTTGCCACCACGCCGATGATGAGGACCAGCACCAGGTCGAAGAAGTTGAACGCCCAGATGAACGGTGCGCTGAACAGCGGTTCGAATCCGTAGAACGCCGAGAAGATGAGGTAGCTGGTGAGCGAGGATATCATCGCCGGCAAGACGAGGTCGTACTCCATGCCGTAGATGTAGAGGACGCTGGTAGCGAACAGGGCGCTGCCGATGGGGGCGCGGAACACCGCGCCGATACCGGCGGCTGCACCACAGACCGCAAGCGTGCGCACGTCTTCATCGGTGAACGAGAAGTGCAGCAGCTTATCCAGCTTGAGCTTCTCGATGATGCTGGAAGCGATGGAGCCGAACCCGGTGCCTATCAACGCCGTCGGGCACTCCCTGCCGGCGCTTCCTCCGGAGGCCAGAGTGATCGACGCGGTGAGGATCGTGGCGAACGGGACACGCACTTTGGCCCGCCCGTGTTCTTTGTGGATGACGTCGATCATGGCGTCTGTGGCGCACGGGCTCTCAAACGCCTCGGGCAACCAGAAGTAGCGGATCAGTCCTACCAGAAGGCCACCGGTCGCCGGCACGATGGCGATGAGTCGAGGGTCCGGCATGGCGGCCGCCATGGAGTCGAACAGAGGGATCGCGGTGTCGAGAGTCACGCTGAAAAGAAGAGCGCCGATACCACCGAGAACACCCACAAGGCTTCCTGCGATCGACCACTTGTACAGTTGCTGCCAGTTTCTCAGGTAGCGCGCTCGCACCCGGATTCTTTCAAGTGCGTCTTTTACGAAGTCGGTGTCTTTGCTTTGGATGCTTTTAGTCCGGGTCGGGGCCTGAAATGACGTCGTCATCGCCTCATTCGTGTCGAATTCGCCAAGAAGAAGGCGCGTCACCCGAGTGATCTGCATCCGGAGCGGGCAGGGAGACGCGTCGAAGGCAGAAGGATACCACACTCGTCCAGGCGACGCGGGAGACGCTAGGCGACCTTGAACTCCTCGGCCACCTCATCGGCTTTGAAGATGGCGACCTTGGTCATGGCGGGACCGATCACCTGATAGACGAAGGTCGTGGCCGCAATGACGTTAATCGCCAGTGTGCCAATCTCGGCTCCGGTCTGACCGTACGCAGCGAAGGTGTGCGATGCGTCGATTGCCAGACCGATGGCAACGCCGGCCTGCGAGAGCAGCCCGAGGCCCAGGTACTTCTGGACCACTTGCGGAGCATGAGACAGACGGGCTCCGGTCCAGGCACCTGCGGTCTTGCCGACGACGCGCATGACCAGGTAGGTGATCCCGATGACACCGATGCTGGGCAGCAGAGAGACATTGACCCGCGACCCGACGAGCACGAAGAACAGGACCATGACCGGCGGGTTGAACGCCCCGCTGAGCTCGAACGCGACGCGGTTGTCACGTGAGATGTTCACCAGCGTGAAGCCCATGGCCATGTTCGCCAGGATGAGCGAGAGCGAGAGGTGGTCCGCGAGTCCCGCGCACAGCATGATCATCCCGATGATGATGATGAGGCGTTGGCCCTTGTCTCGCACCCATCGCATGGCCAGATGCAGGATCCACCCGCCCACGATGCCCATCAGCAGCGCCCCGCCGATCTCCAGCAGCGGTCCCGAGAGAGCGGACTGCCACTCGAAGCCGTCGGCGCTCAGAAGGGCTCTTGTGGCAGAGGACGCGAATGCGTAGATGATGAGAGCCGCCGCGTCATCAAGGCCCACGACTCCGAACAGCGTGGTGGTGAGCGGGCCGCGAGACCGGTACTGCCACAGCACGTCCACGGTAGCGGCGGGAGCTGTGGCCGAGGCGAGCGCCCCGAACACCAGGGCGATGGGCAGGCTGTGGGTCACGAGGTACACCGCGCCGCAGACGAGCACGAACGCGGCGCCGGCCTCGAAGATGGTGATGATCGTGATGCTCTTGCCAAGCTCCCGTAAGTCGCGGATCTGGAGTTCTCCGCCGATGGTGAAGCCGATAAGCGCAAGCGCGAAGAGCGAGATCACATTGAGTGCTTCGATCAGAGGGGCATCCAGCAGTCCGAACCCGGAACCGCCCAGGGCCACGCCCACAAGGATGTAGCCCACCACCCAGGGGATGCGTATCTTGTCACTCAGTCGCGCTCCGGCAAAACCGAGCACGATCATCAAGCCAACGGTGAGAAATGGGCCAAACTGCACGATATATCAGGACTCCCAGTGATCTTCCATCAGGGCGCTGCAGACGTCAGCGCGGTTAACGGTTCCTATCAAGATGTCATCTCGGACAACAGGTAGTATCTTCACGCCTTCGGTCAGCATGATCTCCGAGACACTCCCTAT
>JBFHJN010000121.1:0-4905 GCA_041595875.1 Coriobacteriia bacterium | reverse complement strand
CATGCGCCGTCGCCGCGCCGCGTTGCTGGATGCCATGCGCGATGCCCACGCGGTGTTTGCAGGCGTTCACATCGCACTCGCGCTGGAATCCGATGACGCGCTGCATGTTGGTGCACTGCTCGCCGAGATGGGCGCCCGGATCACTGTTGTCGAGGGCAGCTACGCCGCCATCCCGGCCGACGCGGACCTTGTCGTCGGCGGATCCCATGCAGCGGGTGTGGCGAACCGTCTTGGTATAGCGCACGTAGAACACGGATTCCCGGTGCTTGAGCATCTGGGTGCCATCAACCGCTGCAGCATCGGGTATCGGGGCAGCCTGGACCTGCTGCATCGCATCACTACACCGCTCATGGGCGCGCACGACGTCCACGTAACGCAAGGAGGAGACCGATGAAAGTGGCATTCGCTACACGGACCGGGGCGTCGATAGACGAGCACTTCGGCCGCGCAGGCCAGTTCGCGATCTGGGACATCACGCCGGATGGTGGAGATGTTGTCGAGATCCGTCAGGTGGCAGAGGGCGACTTGGATACCGCTGTCGTCACGACGCGCGGACTGGGCTCGCTGCACGATGACGCCATCGCTTCGAAGATCGACAAGCTCGCCGACTGCAAGATCGTCTACTTCACAGAAATCGGCGGCCCGTCTGCTGCGAAGCTCGTACAGCGCGGGATCATGCCGCTGAAGGCCGACGAGGGGAGCGCGATAGACATCACCGTGGAGGCGCTCAGTAACACCATGAAGACCCGACCAGCCCCGTGGATGCGCAAAGCACTCGCATCAGAGGCATAGGAACCCACCAGCGATTGAAAGGACATGCGCGATGAAGATGGTTCGAGCGTTCGTGAGACCGGAGAAGGAGCAGGAGATCGTATTGGCACTTGAGGGCGCAGGTCATGGCTCGCTCACCAAGATGCCTGTGTTCGGGCGCGGCAAGCAAAAAGGCCTGCAGGTAGGCCCCGTCTACTACGATGAGCTACCCAAGACGCTCCTGATGCTGGTCGTGGAGGACGAGGTTGCCGGTGATGTCGTCGAGCTGATCGAGGAGAAGGGCCGCACCGGGTTCATCGGCGACGGGAAGATCTTCATCTCTCCCGTTGAGGAGGCCTACACCATCCGTACCGGAGAGGCGGGGCTGTAAGCATGAAGGAGATCACCGCTATCATCCGCCGAGACAAGCTGCAGCCCACCAAGGCCGCCCTTGCCGAGATAGGCCTGCCTTCTGTGAGCATCCAGTCGGTTGAAGGCCGCGGCAAGCAGCGCGGCGATGTGGCCTGCACGCTGCAGGACATGGATCTGGACGGACAGACCTGCAATGCCACGCATGTGAAGATCAAGCCGACGCCGTCGACCTATGCGCTGGAGCACACACTGCCCAAGGTGGCGCTGTATGTGCCCAAGCGTCTGCTGACCATCATCGTCAGCGACGGCGATGCGCCGCTGGTGGTGAAGACCATCATCGACGTCAACAAGACCGGCCAATACGGCGACGGCAAGGTCTTCGTCTCGACGATAGAAGATGCCAAGACCATACGTACCGGTGTCACCGGCACCGAGGCGGTGGCATAGCGATGGGACAGGCTCTCACTCGCGACGGCTCCGCTTGGACGCCGATGTATCTGGAGTCGATCGACTATGACCTGTGCATCGGTTGTGGCCGCTGCTTCAAGGTGTGTGGCCGAGGCGTGATGGAGCCTATCGAGAAGCCGTACGAAGAAGACGATGACGACGAGTTCGGTGACGACATGGGTAACATGGTCATGTCTGTCGCCGATCCCGGTGCATGCATCGGATGCGAGGCCTGCGCGAAGACCTGCGCGAAGAAGGCCCACAAGCACGTGGCGGCGTAGCGCGATCCACGCGAAGACCCCCGGAAGTGCCCGGTCCCCGATGTGGGGGCCGGGCACTGCGTTTCGCGGGAGAAGGCGACGCGACGCCCGGCCACTGCCGTCCGCTCCTGAAGTGCTACAAAAATGTAGCGCGCGCTACGGAGTCGTCGGCATCCTCTGCCGTGTACAGCATATAACCGCAGCTCAGAGTGGTTGTTGCGTTGGCATACGCATTGCCATTGTCCAGGGCACGAACATGACGTGCCGAGGAGGCCACGATGGTAGACGCAGCATGCAGCTCAAAGGCGAACGAGCACCTCGTGATGAAGGAGCACCCGTGTTTCTCGGTGGAGGCGCATAAGCGCAGCGGGCGGATCCACCTGCCTGTTGCTCCCGAGTGCAACGTGCAGTGCGGCTATTGCGTACGCAAGTACGATTGCGTGAACGAATCGCGTCCGGGCGTGGCGAGCGTCGTGCTTGGTCCTGAGGACGCGGTCGACCGCGTGGATGCCGTTGTCGGCAGGACCGGCGACATCGCAGCGGTGGGGATCGCGGGACCGGGCGATCCTCTCGCCAACGAGGCGACGTTCGCGACGCTCGATCTGGTGCGGCGCTACCATCCCGGGGCGATCGCCTGCGTCTCCACAAACGGCCTCATGCTGCCGGATCGCGTGGCGGATCTGGTGGCCGTGGGTGTGCGCTCTCTGACCGTCACCATCAACGCGGTGATGCCGGAGACGGCGGCCGAGGTGTACCTATGGGTGACCGGTCCTACCGGTGAGCGCCTGCGCGGGTACGAGGCGGGCGAGTACATCGTCTCCCGTCAGTGGGAGGGCCTGAAGCGTGCGGTGGCTGCCGGGCTCGTTGTGAAGGTCAACTCGGTCTACATCCCCGGTGTGAACGACATGGAGCTGCCGATGATCGCGCACCTCGCACGCGACTACGGCGCGCACCTGCACAACATCCTGCCGCTCATCCCGCAGAACAAGTTCCGCCACACCACGCCGCCCACTCCTGCCGAGATACACGAGATGCGCGCCAGGTGCGGCGAGTACCTCTCGCAGATGAGTCACTGCAACCAGTGCCGCGCCGACGCATGCGGGCTTATCGGCAAGGACCGCGATATGGAGACAGAGATGCTCCTTGCCCGGCTGGGCGACGAGTACATGGAGGTCGTGTGATGCGCGCCCTTCGCGACCTGCGGCGCGCAGGGGCGCTCGCGCTTGCGGGCGCGCTGGTGCTCGCGTCGCTGGCGGGATGCGTGAGCGCGGAGGCGGACGGGGAGGACGCGGCGACCCCCGACGCCGCCGCTGCAACCGGGGCCGTCGAGCTGCGGATATCGGCAGCTACCACGCTGAAGCGAGCGGTGGATGAGCTGATCCCCGAGTTCGAGGCGGCACACCCCGGCGTGACAGTGGTGGGCAACTACGCCGCTTCGGGTGTGCTGCAAAAACAGGTCGAGCAGGGCGCGCCGTGCGACGTATTCCTCTCGGCGGGCCCCGATCAGGTCGCCGCGCTCATCGAGGGCGGATTCATCTCCGCCGAGACGAGCCGGACGCTGTGCAGCAACGATGTGGCGATCGTCGTGTCCGCCGATAACCCCGCAGGTATCGAGGGCCCCGGCGACCTTGCCAACGCCGGGCGGCTGACGACCGGCAACCCGGAGACGGCGCCTTTTGGCACGAAGTCAAAGGAGTGGCTGGTGAACATCGGGCTCTGGGACGGGGTGGAGCCGCGTCTGGTGCTTGCCGAGAACGCCGCGCAGGCGATCGACTACATCGTGCGCGGCGAGGTGGATGGCGGCCTGGTGTTCGCGAGTGAGGCCACCAACATCGACGGCGTGACGGTCGTCTATCGCGCGCCCGCGAGCGAGCTCTCCACGCCGGTGCGCTACGTGATCGCACCCACGGCCGCCACGAAGCAGGCCGAGCTTGCCGACGCGTTCGTCGCCTTCATGCTGGAGCGGCAGGCGCAGGACGCGCTCGCACAGTGGGGCTTCCGCCCTGTGGCGGAGACGGAGTAGCTGCGTGAGCGTACTTGCCGACATCGCGTTCCCGCTGCGGCTGTCACTCCAGGTGGCGGCCGTGGCGACGCTATTCTCGGCGGTCTTCGGCGTGGGTGCCGCATACCTGTTGGCGCGGGTGCGCTTCCGCGGCAAGTCTGTGCTTGATGCGCTGCTGACGCTGCCTATGGTGCTGCCGCCGGTGGTGACCGGCTACTACCTGCTGGTGGTGCTGGGCCGCAACAGCGCGCTCGCGGGCTGGCTGCACGACGTCTTCGGAATCGAGCTGGGCATCACGTTCTGCTGGTGGGGGGCGGCCGTGGCGGCTTTCGTGGTCTCGGCGCCGCTCACCATCAAGACCGCGCGCGCGGCCATCGAGTCGCTGGACCCGGCGCTGCTGGACGCGTCGTTCACGCTGGGCCGCAACGAGCTCGAGACCGCGTGGCATGTGGTGCTGCCGCTAGCCAGGCGCGGAATCGTCGCGGGGCTCGTGCTCTCCTTCGCCCGCGCGCTGGGCGAGTTCGGCGCCACCATCATGGTGGCCGGCAATATCCCCGGCTCCACCAACACGATGCCGCTCGAGATCTACAACGCCGTCGTCTACGGCGACTGGGGCACCGCCTCGGTGCGGGTGGTGGTGTTCACGCTCGTGAGCGGCATGATGCTGCTGCTCGCCAACCGGCTTTCGGCGGTGCGCGCATGAGCCTGGAGGTCACGCTCAAGCACGCGGTGAAGGGGTTCGACCTCGACGTCTCCTGGCGGATAACCGACGAGTTCGCTGTGCTCTTCGGCTACTCGGGCTCCGGCAAGTCCATGACGCTGCAGATGCTCGCCGGTCTCATGCGCCCCGACGGCGGTCGCATCGTCTGTGACGGCGAGACGCTCCTGGACTCCGCGCGCCGCATCGATGTGCCCGCGCGCAAGCGGCCCTTCGGCTATGTCACGCAGGATTGCACGCTCTTCCCGCACATGACCGTGCGCCGAAACATCGAGTACGCGCTCAAGGGCGTGGATCGCGCCGAGCGGACCGACCGTGTGGCCGAGATGATCGATGCGCTGCAGCTCCGTGGCCTT
>JBFHJN010000120.1:0-4947 GCA_041595875.1 Coriobacteriia bacterium | reverse complement strand
TTGTCCGCGTTCGCACGTCTCTCATCCTCACCAACGTGTTCTTCGGTTCTCTGTGCTATCGCCTCAAGCTTGTCGAGACGAAGCGCTGCCCGGGTGGCGCGATGGCGACGGATGGCAAGCACGTCTTCTTCAATCCGGACTGGGTCTCCACCGTGACCGACGCCGAACTGAAGGGCGTGTTCTGTCACGAGATTTCGCACTGCGCTCTCGGACATCCGTGGCGTCGTGGCTCTCGCGACCCGAGGGGATGGAATGAAGCTTGCGATCTCGCGGTCAACCCGATCCTCTTGGATTCCGGCTTCACGCTTCCGAAGGACGCGCTCTTCGATCCGGCCTTTAAGGGCATGTACGCCGAGCAAATCTATGCTCGCAGGCAGAAGATTGGCGGCTTCCCCAAGCCCAAGCCCAAGGGCGGACAGCCGGGGCCGAAGGGCGATCAGGAGGAAAACGAGTCCGGCGACGACAGCGATCAGGATGGCGATGAAGAAGGCTCTGGCAAGCCCAATGGCGACGACAGCGATCAGGATGGCGATGAAGAAGGCTCTGGCAAGCCCAATGGCGGCGACAGCGATCAGGATGGCGATGAAGAAGGCTCTGGCAAGCCCAATGGCGGCGACAGCGATCAGGAAGGTTCTGGTGGAGGTGAAGAGCCTCAGGATGGTCAGTGGGGCGAAGTCATCGACGCCTCCGACGATCCCATGGCCGCTGAAAAAGAGGCCGAGTGGAAAGTCGCTGTCACTCAAGCAGCCAACGCTGCCAAGCTTCAAGGCAAGCTCCCGGGTCAGCTTGAGCGTCTGGTGGAAGAGGTTGTTCGCAACAAGGTGGACTGGAAGTCTGCGCTTCGTCGCTTCTGCCAGCAAGTGCGGGCGAACGACTACTCGTGGCGCTTCCCGAACCGCCGCTACATCGCGGACGACATCTACCTGCCTTCGCTTCGCGACGAGATGCTGCCGCCGATCGTTGTGGTGGTAGACACCTCAGGCTCGATCGGTGCGCGCGAGATGGACTCGTTCGCTTCGGAGATCACCTCGATCTTCGATGAGTGCAAGCCCGAGCGCGTGCACGTCGTGTACTGCGATGCGCGCGTTGCGCACGTGCAGGAGTTCGAGCCCGGTGATGTGATCAAGCTTGTCCCGCGCGGTGGTGGTGGCACCGACTTTCGCCCCGCCTTCGACTGGGTCAAGCAGCAAGCGATCGATCCTGCTTGCATGATCTATCTCACCGACACCTACGGCACCTTCCCCGATCAAGAGCCCGAGTATCCGGTTGTGTGGGCTGTGACGGTGAAGGACAGGGTGTGCCCGTTCGGCGAGACGCTGTATCTTGGCGACGACCTGTAGCACAAGCATGCGCGACCGGAACGCAGAAGTCCGGCGCGCGCTTTCTTTCTCACCAACTTCATGAGGCTTAACATGGCTAAACAACATCTCAGGGCTCTCGCCCGCATCAAGGACCCCGCTGAACTAGAACGCGTGGCCGAGTACGCGACAAAGCGCGCCAAGATTGTAAGCGAGCGAAACAAGTGGGAGTCGCTCAAGGACTGCAAGGTAGGCGATTCACTGTTCGCACACGGTGCACGAAACTCGCGACGGTGGTGGGGGTTCGCTCTTCGCGTTTTCAAGGTTCAGCCAAGGAAACGAATCATCTGGCTTCGTATTGGTGATGGAACGGTACGAGAGTGCAACTTGGAAACCCTCGTGTATATGGACATCAGAAAAGAGCACTGCGCCGAAGCTGTCGCCGAAATTCTTGCCAACTCCAACAAGTGAGGCTCACATGAGATACGCAAACATCATCGAGTACGCCGAGTCGCTCGGACTTCATGCCCGCTCGTATCCGCACGCGCGGGAACAGATTAACACTCACCTACGCAAGCTCCAAGAAAAACACGATTGCGAGCTTCACGAGCGTGGAAGCTCGGACAGGGGCGCGCAGTGGAGCCTGAAGGGGGAGTTGAGCAGGTTCGATCCTGAGGCATACAAGAGAATCGAAAAGACCACGGGGCGGCTGCGCAAAACACTCTACAGGAAGCTCATGCGGCGCTACGACGTGTGTCAGGTGCACGAGATACGCGCGAGCAACCTGATGAAGCACTTCGGCCTGTGGACCCTTCTGGAGTGGGACAACTACGCGGAGGCGTACACCAACTCGCTGTGTCAGGCGGTCCACGACGAGGTGTCTTCGAAGTATCCATTCAAGCAATACGCGCGCTCTCGAAGGGGCCGCATCTACGGTAGCGTTCGTGTGTCAGGCGTTGACTCGAATGCGACCGGGGACAATGACCCTCACTTCGTTCGTGCTAATTACGAGCGCGGACAGGTCAACATCACCGTCACGAAGCGCGCCCTGACACCGTCAGACCTTCCGTGCCCTCGCGTGCTCCTGAAGCCTGATCCTGCAATCATCCTCGATTGCCAGAAGCTCAAGGATGGTCTGTGGTTCATGCAGTGGGCAAGCCAGAGGCGCGGTACGCAGCAGCTTGACGTGCATCGTGGTGCGTTCTGCGAAGGCGTTCTCGTCCCGGGATACGTCAACGAAAAAGACGTTCTTGAGAACGCGGAGACGATCCACTATCAGGCGCGGGTCAAGGCAGTTTCGCACGCGCTCAACAACGCGGCATAATACTGAGAGTGGCGGCGGGCGTGCATGTTTCTCCACGCGCTCGCAGTTGCAAGCGGCGAAGCCTACAGGCGAGTCGGGGCGTCTGTGAACAAACGCGTGATCGAGCGCCGCGCACACTTTTTGAGCATATGTGTGTCTCATGTTGGAAATCGCGCGATCCCCGACACTTCTTCCAGTCCGAGTCTCGGCGGACTCTATAGTGACCGAGAACAGGAGCCGACCGGGATACCGCGTGAAGGAAAGCGGGGCAGAGGATGGCGGCGGGATTGACCGGAACCAGCCGCAACACAATCGGCGAACGGGAAACGGCAGACGTAAAACACCGGGCGGAACCGTCTAGCCGCCCACCTATACAGCCGCAGTGCGCGTGGCACAGCCTCTAGGTGGCGCATGGAAACACACCGGGGCATGTTCAATCAGGAGAAACATCATGCACAGAAACATCCTTGAGACCTACGGCTTCAGCGACACGAGCCCATCGAACATAGACGAGCACGGCATTCGCGCTCGCCTGCGTGACTTGCTCGGCACCCTTCAGCTTGAATTCCAAGTGCCACCCGGGCCCAAGGCGCGTGCCGTGCGCGCAGTCTGGCAAGGCACCTTCACCAGAGAACAGTTCATGGCGTGCGACGAGTGCGTTCAACAGCGCATCGCCGAGCTTCGCCGCACGGCATCGAGAATTCGTGAGGGCGGCAGCACACTCGATCTTCAGGGAGAACAAATTCTGCGTGAGCAGGCAAGCTTCGCGGAACGTCAGTACGCAGAACTCCGGTCGGCAATCTACGAGATCATGGGTGAAGCAACGCCTGTCGTTCAAACCCTCATGGAGCTTAACTCCGAAGAACGCAAGAAGGAGAACGCATCATGAAGTACGTTGAGTTGACCTGCTTCTGGTGCATGCAGAAGAACGGGGTCACCATCCTCAATCCAGATGAGGAGACGCCATCTGACGAGCCTGTTGTCGTGAACTACGAGCCGTGCAATAGCTGCATGGAAAAACTCTCGGAAGGCAACGCGCTGATCGAGGTATCACTCAAGCCGCTCAGCGAGAACCAGCAGGCGTTCCCGGTGAAGTTCAGGGGCAAGAAGTGCTACCCATCGGGGCGCTACGCTGTCATGACCGACGATGGCCTGAGAGAGGTGTTCAACGACGAGGCTGTCGAACGCATCACGAAGTACAAGCAGGCGCTCATCGATGAAGATTCTTTCGAGAGGTTGTTCGTCAAGAAGGTTCACTAACCGCATGGAGGCTTCACATGGCAAAAATGATTTCGATCCGTATCGACTTCCCCGTGTCCGGCATCAGCATCTCGCAGGAAGAAATCCCTAAGTTTCCACCACCTCGATACCGAGCGCGGCGCGCATGAGCTTCTTCTTGAGCTTGTACACGTCCGTTCGGTATCCCTTCACATCCTCCACCACCTTCTTCCACAGCGGTCGCATCACACCATCACCGTAGTTGCCGTTCATCCTCTCGTACTCGAAGTCACACTCGTACTCACACACTTGCACCCCGTTCACCACGATCGGGTATCGCACGTGTGTTCTGAGCCCCCTGATCTCCCCCGCCTTCTGTTCGAGCTTCAACACCCGGTAGCGCGCCACCTCTTTCTTCGACGCGAACTTGATTCCGTCCTCCGTGGTTCCAACGGACTTGTACTTTGTCTTCGCATAACCACCGAGGATGTCTTTGTAGGTGTTCGACGCGGCCCTGCGCCTGACGGTAGCTCTTCTAAGCCTCATGGGCGGGGCGCTCAGCGCTGTCGATCGTGGTGCGATAGAACTCCGCGAGGGCGATCCTCACCACGGGCTCCATGTCCTGAGGGTCTCCACGGTCGCTGCGGCCACCGTATCCTGTCGTGCGCTCGCACGTCATGAGGTTCACCACCCCAAGCTCCCTCTTGTCGCGCCACCACACCACGAGCATCGGGTTTATGCCCGCAACAGCAGCGCAGTGAATCATCTGCGTCACCTTGTGCAGCGAGATCATGTAGTCCGGATACTGAACCTCGCGTATCTTGATTTCGATCAGGCTCTTCAAGAATCGATCATCCTCATCGAGCGCCACCCAGTCGCAAGGGTAGAACTTCGGGCAGCGCCTGATCTTGAGTTTTGCAATGCGTGCGTACAGGTTCGCGACAATCTCTTCGCGCTGCTTCATTTCCGAGGTTTCGTAAACGGGCCTCATTTTCTGCGTCCAAACATCCGCGTAACGATCGGCCCGATACCACGTTCAGCGCGCTCGCGCTCGATCTTTTCCTTCTCCTCCTTCTGAGCACGCGCCTGCGCCAAGGCGCGAACCTTCTTCGCTCTCTCCATCTCCAG
>JBFHJN010000119.1:0-5017 GCA_041595875.1 Coriobacteriia bacterium | reverse complement strand
CGGACAACGCCGGCTCGTAACATCGTTGCTCGGCACGGATGCTTCCACCGGGGCGGCAAACAGCTTCATGGACGCTGAAATCATCAGAAAGGACAACATGCTATGAACGTGCAGGAACTCAGCGCCGGCCGTGCCGGATTCACGTATCTCGTCGAAGTGGTGAAAGACGGGAAGGTCATTGACAGCGAGGTGTGTCACAACCTCATCCCGGTCGAGGGCATCAACCACATGCTCAACGCTGTGCTCAACGCCGGGTCGCAGGTAACGACGTGGTACCTCGGGCTGTACGAGGGTAACTACACGCCTCAGACGACCGACACGGCTGCTACGCTGCCCGCCGCGGCGACGGAGTGTACGACCTACGACAACGCTACGCGCTGGGCGCTTGTGCTCGGCTCTGCTGCCGCTGGTGTAGTCGACAACTCGGCAAACAAGACGGAGTTCACCTTCAACGCAGACAAGACGGTCTACGGCGGGTTCATCTCGTCTGTGTCCGGCAAGGGCGCGACTTCTGGTGTACTGGTCTCGGTGGTGAAGTTCTCGTCCGCCAAGGTTATGACCATTGGCGCCGTGCTGCGCGTAACGGCTGGTCTGTCGATCACCTCGACCTGATGAAATACCCCAAGCTCTGGAACGGTCCGCACGCCATCGGGGAGGCGCTCACGAGAGCGATGAACCGCGTGCGCTCGCCGTTTCTGAGCGCGTCGGGGGTAGGGTACTCGGCGAACAAGATCGGTCGGCGTAGTGAAGTGTTCCATGAGGGAGGGGAGCCGTCGTTTTACGTGCTCTACTCCGATGCGATGAGCCGTACGAAATTCCCTGTGCGGCTTGGGAAGACGGTTAGCACTGCAGATGTACCTGCCTCGCCTGGATACCCGATTTGGTACCCGTGGGAGGCGCAGCAACCTTCGTATTGGCGGTGGATGCGTGACAGGTTCGTCGTGGTGGCAGGTACCAACCGTCTCGCTAGCCCGGACCAGTACAACATGTTGTTCGCGCGCGAGGACATTGAAGGCGAGTTGACCGCAATTCCGGAGCGGATGGTTGCGTTCTACAAGTACACGTTCGACTTCGCGAATCCTACAGGTGCCGGAGTGTGGACACCGCTGTATTCGACCCTGCCAAGTCTTACGGTTGTCGGCGGTGTTCCCACTGCGACGATTCTTGAGTACGGGCGAGCAGAGACCGGCGTACCTGGAGATCCGGAGTGGTTCGTTGCAAGAACGTTCCGACTGAACAACTTCGGTAACACTGTGCTCGAAGAGTGGGAGCTATTGTCGGACGTTGCGTTGCACAGCAACTTGGATCGCACCCCTGTGTTGTGGCGGGTGGGGGCGAACACACTGGTCCAAGTCGGAAAGCCGGAGCCCGTAGCCATAGCGGCACTAAACCCACAGTTCCCTCTGCCGCCAGGGTCCGCACGAGTTGGTACAGATACCAGTGGACCACCAACCGCTAAGTTCTCCACGGATGGTGGAGTGACGTGGACAGCTTGGGACTGGAGCGCTCTACCGTCATCTCTGTGGGGAAGGTACCAGGAAGATCCGCTGTTCCCAGAAAGTATAGTGCAGCGACGAGAAGTAGATGTAGATATCGTTGGGCGGTGGATGCGAGAAGACGGCATCGCCCTGGTGTTGGTGCGCACGCTCGTGGTTAACCAGGCGACGAACGCCGAGGAACGTACCTACGAACTGTATAACAGTGCCGTAGGCTCGCCGATGGTCAAGTTGATGGACTTTACGGCGCCGGGATACGACATCATCTCTGCAACGGGAAGCGAGGACTTTACCTTCCGCGGAAGGCCGGTCATCACCGTGCGCGCGTATCCTGCTGGTACAACGGTGAACGCGCAGACGTTCTATTTCTTTCCTGACCCGACCGATCCAACCGCTGTATGGCAGTCTATCGAATTAAATGACCCAACAGGGTCTGTAGAAACAATCGTTGCAGATCGCGGCAAATGGGCGAACCTGGCCTTCGATGGAGATGACACGTTTATACACTTGTCGTCCAGCAGAGGCGTGTCGTGGCGCCGCGTTTACCGTATTGATCGCACAGGTCAGAGCCCGCGCACAATCATTGCTGTACGGGACAGCAAGGGCCGTCCAGCACACATCTATCCCGACCAGCCGTGGCGCGGGGATGACTCACTTACACCGCCTTGGGAGGTTGTGCCGTAATGGCTGACTATGTATTGATGCGGAATACCAGTACGCCGGTAGGGTACAACCTCGCCGGGTTTACTGAGTTGACTAATGAGCCTGCGCAGGCGGCGACGATTTCTGCCATTGCGGTCTCTGCGGAAAGTTCGCTGGTAGCGTTCGGCTTGCAGAGCGCTGCTGATCGTCTGAAGGTGTATATCCCTGATCCGTCTGCTGCGTGGACACTGGTTTCCGGCACGCCGACAATGGCGTCAGGTTCATGGACAGTGAACAACGTCGCGTTTTCACCAAACGGTGGGTTGCTCGCTGTAAATGATGGGGGGGATGTTGTAACACCGCTCAAGGTATACGAGACAGTTGGTTGGACGCTCGTCGGGTCGTCCGCAAACCCGCCAGTGGACACTAGCGGTGACATGTCGTTTTCCCCGAACGGCGCGATGTTCGTTGCAGGCCAGCAGGATTACAGCGCGAATGGTTTGTTCATCTTTGACACGTCGACATGGACAGCCGTGCCGGGTACGCCTACACGCAACCGCATTTTTTCGACCGCATGGTCACCGAATGGTGATTATCTCGCTATCTACGCTGGTGACGATGTGGTTGCGAAGCGCGGAGCGTTCATCCTCAGCACGTCTACGTGGGCAGAAGTTCCCGGATTTACGACGTTTTCGACCGCAATTACAGCGTTTCAAATTGCGTGGCACCCAGATAGTACGTTCGTAGCGTTCGCTACAGATACCGGAACGTCTCGAATTTTGGTGTACGAGACGGCTACGTGGTCATTGGTTGCAACACTGACCGATGCAACGCATGGTCTGTCGTTTGGTACAACGATTGCGTTCTCCACTGACGGCTCACTGCTGATTGCGCCTCACGCGTCGGGGACGAATACCCTGCACTTGTTTGAGACAACGGGGTGGACCGCAGCCGGAGCGTTCGAGACTGTTGCACTGAATGGTCCGATTGCTGTAACCCCTCTACCGCTTGCAACAATTGTTGATGCAGATATGCTTTCCGCAGCACTTGGGGCAAGCACGATGGATGGGCTGTTCCTGATCCTCCTGCTTGCAGACATGACCGACTCCGCGACCGGTGCCAGCACGATGACTGGGGGAGCGATCTTTACATCCGAACTGCTCTCGTCTGCTCTCGGAGCATCGACCCTGACGGTCGGCACCATTGTGCCGGCCTCGATGATCTCGTCTGGTGCAGGTAGCACTACCCTGGACCTGCAGGCGACGCTTCTGGCGCTCATGTACAGCTACGCCGCAGGCAACAGTGTTGTGCCGCTGGAGGGCGACGGTCAGGCCGCATGGGCAATCAACGCCGAAACAGGTGCCAGCACCCGGTACGAACAGTACCCGTTCAATTCGTTTGCACGCATCAACGGCAAGTACTACGGTGCTCGCGAGGATGGTATCCATTTGTTGGAGGGCGACACCGACAACGGGGTACCTGTGCAGGCGATGGTCGATTTTGGCAAGCAGAGTTTCGGTACACAAGCCGCCAAGCGCATGATCAGTGCGTGGTTCGGGGCATCGTCCAGTGGCCGACTGTTCTTGCGGGGTGTCGCAGAAGGCGAGGAGTACGTGTACGCTGCACGGGACTCCAGCGAGGAGTTGCAGGAGCAGCGCGTAGACATCGGCCGTGGCTTGCGCGCGAACTGGTTCACTTTCCAGCTATATAGCGCGGACGGCGACGATTTTGAACTGGCATCGGTGGAGTTTACCGCGTTGCCGCTGAGCAGGAGGACATAGCATGTCCGCAGAACAGCTAGTCGAAGACATTATCAACCAGGCGCTCGCGGTAGGGCAGGCGAAGTCTACGGAGGCGACGAACTTCTCGAACCAGGCAGCGACCGCTGCCAGCGGTTTCGCGTCGTTCTCTCCGACGAGCATTACGTTCTCTCCTGCGAGCAACGTCGAGCCACCGGTAAACATTCCGGTAAACGCGACTGGCCTCGACAACGCCCTGTACAACAGCAGCTACGACAAGATCGTTCAGGACTTGTCCGGGAAGTTCGCTGCTTTCTTCGCGGAGTTCTTCCCTGACGAGTGCGACTATCTTGCGGAGGCGCAGGTAAAGTTGTGCGAGATGCTTGATGGAGGCAGCGGCATCCCTGCCGCGGTGGAAGACCAGATTTGGCAGCGCGATCGGGCGCGCGTGCTCGCAGATGCGAAGCGTATGGGTGACGAGATCATTGCAACGTACGCGTCTCGTGGGTTTCCGCTGCCTCCTGGTGCAGCAGCACACGCAATCTTCCTTGCTCAACAGCAGGCGAACGACAAGAACGCTCAGGCCAGCCGGGACACGGCGATCAAGCACATCGACATCCTCGTGGAAAATGCCCGGTTTGCCATCCAGAACGCGCTCGACTACCGGGTGAAGGGCATCGCAGCCGCTGGTGACTACATCAAGGTCATCGCGCTCGGACCTGAGATTGCAATGAAACTGGCTACTAGCGCAGCCGGGGCGCAGGCGCAGCTTATCAGCGCGGCTTCCACGTACTACCGCAACCGTATCTCGGTGGAAGAGTTGAAGCTTGATGTGCTGAAGTTCAACGCGAACGAGCGCAACGACGCCGGTAAGAACGACGTACGGGAATTCTCGCAGCGTCTGCAGGCGAAGACCGCCACCCTCTCGGCCGCTGCACGAGCCGCTGGGGACCAGGCCGCTGCCGCACTGAACGCTGTCCATGCCTCGGCACAAATTGCAGTGCAAGGCGAAGCCGCTTGATGCTGTACAATTTACAAGATAACTGTGAGCAGGTGGGTATATGGTGAGCGCACTCGGTCTTATCCGCGTCATCCCGAATTCGGAACTCGTCAGGCAAGAACGCGAAGAGGCCAATGCGG
>JBFHJN010000118.1:0-5058 GCA_041595875.1 Coriobacteriia bacterium | reverse complement strand
TCGAACAGGACCGGGATGCTGGCCGACTGCGTGACCGCCGCCATGATGGGGAAGAAGGTCGAGCCTGTGGACGAGAGCTTCTTCGGGTCGTGGCGCCAGTAGTGCATGTGGCTGAACAGCTCGGTGCTCTTGGACTTGCCGGAGCCGGCCGCACCCCACGACTGCAGGCTGGGGAACTGCTTGAACGCCTCGCGGATCGGCTGACACATGAAGCAGGCCGCGAACCAGCCAGCGAGCTTGCCCAGCGTGAGCCGGGAGTTGATCTCCCACAGGTGGTCGAAGTATTCCCGGGTCTCCTCCGTGTCTTGCAAGTCGGGGGCGGACCATAGGTCCGTCTTGAACGCGCCCTGTGGGTCGTACACACCACGGAACCGCAGCGGTGTCCCGAGTAGGGACTTCACGTCAGTGCTCGAGGAAAAGATGATCTCGGTCGGGCGCTGGCTGGGTTCCTCCGGGGTCGTGGGGGGCGTGATCACATCGACGCCCTCGCGGGATACTACGAGCATGTTCGAATCCTTTTTGGTTTTCAGCCGCAGGTAGTCAATCAACTGCGGCACGAACTGGTCGGGGGCGGAGATGGAAGCGGAGAACTTGGACAACCACTGTTGCAGATTCGCCTTGCTGGTCATCGAGCTCATGGTGATCAACTGCTTCCCATGAGGTCGACGATCGACGTAAACCTCGACCTCGTAGCCGATGATCTCGCCGTCGGCGAGGCGTCTGAGCAGCGTCGGGTTCGTTACGCCGACAGCGCTCACCGCCGCCCAGCCGTCGTCGGTCTTCATGAAGAGGCCCGCCCGGCTGGCGTTGATCTTGAGCCGATTGCGGCTCTCCTCCTCGGCCGACGCGATCTCCGCATCGGTAGGCTCGAGCGGAACCTCCGCCCCCGGCGTGGCCGTGACGTCTTCGCCGGGCTCGTCCTCGGGGTCGGGCACGAACTCCCCCCGATCCAGGTCAGCGTTGTAGGCGCCCTTCGCAAAGAGGGACTTGATCCCGCCCAGCGAGAATTCGTAGGTGACCGATCCGTCCTGATATCGGTACTGGTTTCGAAGCTCACGCTCGCGCTTCCTCGGGGTGCCGTACCGATCGCTGTCTCCGGCATGGGTGTCGATCAGGCCCCGGGCCTCGTCAACGGTCTCGTCCTCGGTCTTGCCAATGGCCAGCGCGAAGGACGCAAGCTGGAGCGCGATCTGGTTCCAGCCCAAGCCCGGCTTCACGCCCTCGCCGCTCATCAGCAGGCGAACGGAATCAGGCCACTGTCCTTCGTACTGCTTGGCCGCGTCCTGCGAAGAGCGCTTGGACTTGCGTTTCTTGATGGCGGCCTCGACCTTGTCCTTGGCCTGCGCGTAGAGCAAACCCAGCTTCGGGTTGAAGCTGGGAGGCGATACGGGCAAGGGTGCTCGAGGCGCGGAACAGATTCTCTCGTACGACTCGGGCGTCGCCTCCATCACCTCCTGCGCGGTGACCTGGACCTTGTACAGCCCATTGTCACGTCGAACGTTCGGCGACCTCCATTGGCGCCCTTTCTTAGAGGAGTACGTGCGGAGGTCTAGTGTATCCACATACACGGAGAGCGCGATCTCCTTGTAAATGTGGGGGAGCGCAACGATCCCGCCTCGCGGCGGCTTGGGCAGGAACAGGTCAATCGGGGCTTCCAGGTGGACGCCCCTACCGCCGGTGAAGTACCAGCGCACCTGCTCAGGGTCGAGACCCCTCTCTTCTTGAAGCTTGAGCAGCAGAATCTTGACTTGGCCGAGAACTTCTTCGATATCGCCGTCAAAGTCGGCGTAAAACGGCCCCGAGTATTTGACGGCTACTTGATCCTCTAGGCTCAGTTCTTCAGTGAAGCTGTTGTCGACGTCTAGGACGGTGTGAAACGCAGGCTTCTCTTCACGGATGATGCGGTCGCGCTCGGACGCCAGCACACACTCCCATGTCTCCGCCCCGCCCTGCCGCTGTACAAACATATACATCACATTCGTGTCCTTATTCTTTTTATAGGCGGGGAGGGCCGAGGTTACTCTATCGAGGGTGCACCGGGCAACCGAACAGGCCCGCATTTAACACACGAGCCTGTTCTGTCACCATCCGATCACCTACCAGCCAACGCATCCCGCAAGTCCTGCGGACCCCGGATCACGGTGTTCACCAGGGTGTCTAGTTCCTGCACGATACGCCAGATGCGGTGCTGCAGTGTCTTCTCGGCGATCGCCACCCGGACGTTGACGCCGTTCTTCTGCCCGACGCGGTGCGCCCGGGCCACTGCCTGGTGGAACGTGGTCGAGCGATACGGCAGCTCGACAAAGAGCACGTCCCGGCACACCTCCTGCAGCCCGTCGACGCCCGCGCCCCCGGCCTGAATGTTCATCACGATCACCTGGCACTTCGGGTCCCGGACGAACCGATCGAGTTGCGCCTGCCTGTCCACGGTCTCACCGAACAGGCTGACCGCACCAACGCCCGAGAGGTGGGCAGTCAGACGCTTGACTGTCATCTTGTAGTGGCAGAACAGGATCAGCTTCTTCCCGTCCAACTCCTCGATCACGGAGTCGATCAGGTCCAGCACCGTGCTGGCGATCTCGCCCTCGCTGAAGTGCTCGGCGTTGCACGGAATCTGCTGCAGCGCCTGGAACAAGGCGCTCGTGCTCGTCAGGTCGAGCTTGGTGCCGTCGCTGAGCTTGGCCATCTGGTCATCGGCCAGCCGGTTGTAGAGCTTCAGGTGCTCCGGGTCGAGAGCATACTCGATCGGCGTGTACGTGACCTCGGGCAAGTCCTTGAGCACGTCTTCCTTCAGCACCCGGTGTGCGTCCAGCATCAGGTTGCGGTTCAGCAACTCGAGCTCCCGGTACAGCGTGGGCCGCTTGAAGAAGTCCCGCTCCTCCACGTGGATGGACTCGAACTGATACTGCGTCTTGTAGACGTTCGGTGTCTTGAGTTTGATCTGCGCGTACGCGTCGGTGGGCACCGACACCGGTGTGCCGGTGAGCAGGCACAACTGCTGGGTCACGAAGAAGTCCCGCACCTTCTTGAAGTTGTCGGACCCGGGGTCCTTCAGCATCTGCGCCTCGTCGACGATCCCGAACACGCGCTTGTGCCCGAGCTTGCTCGAGAGATAGTCGAAGTCGCGCTTGAAAATCTGGATGCCGACGACGATGTACTTCACGTTCAGGTCCAACTTCTTGCGCTTGGCCGGGGGGCCAGCGTAGACCGTGTGGGTGGAGCCCGGGATCTTGGCGATGTTACGTGACCAGTTGATCAGCAGCACGGGCGGCACGATGACGAGCGTTGTGTCGACCGAAGCGCTGAGCTTGTAGTGCGCCATCGCCAATGACGTCAGGGTCTTGCCAGTATTCCCCGTCACGACCACCCTGCCTCCCCTTCTAAGGATCAGGAATGAAGACGGGACCATGAAGCAGTACTTATACCCGTCAGTCGATGGGACCTGGGACACAGTATTCAGGTCCCTGTTGGACACTCCAGCGATGCTCGAGTAAGGCCCTAAGCTGTTCACTCGGAGGATGTACTCGTGGCTGTCCTTTCTGCCCTCCCGCTCTCTTAAGGAGTACGCTAGAGTCGTCTGGGTCCCTGTCGCCGCAAAAGCGTACTGGAGGAAGTCTGCGGACGCCTTGACGGACGTGAAGAAGGCGCTCCTAGCCCCTTTTACTGACCCATCCCACAGTAGGCACTCGTCCGAAACAACCTTTAGCTGAGGGCCTGTGAGTTGGTAGAACTCCGGAGTGAACTCCTTCCTCCTCATGGGAGCGTAAAACGAGAAGTAGGTGTAGCCCGGTGCTGTCGCCCTGTCGTGCTCGGTAAACGAGATTCCGCAGGCGTCTAAGAGCAGCCGTAGTCTGGACTTCTTGTCCTCTCTCTTCAGGTTAACGACTACACGGGTCCCCGTTTTACTCGTGAAGTGTCCGTCCGCGATCACGGCAACTGTTAGCCTTAGATGATCGTCAGAAAGGGGGAGCCCAGGCATATCCGGAGCCTTAAACGTGGTGAGGAATTTCCCCTTGAACCCCTGCTTAGTGGCCAGGTGCCTTTCGGCAACCTGCTCCGCAGTCAAGACCTTCAGACGCCTGCTCACAGGGTCCATGTATAGAACCCTATGCTCTGGGCTCAGCACCTGGTCGATCCCGCGAGTGGTCTTAAAACGGTACATCATGTCGCACGGTTTCTTGACGTACTCAGTAGGCTGCACGAACTCAGCTTGTCCTGTGTTGACGTTGTATTGGGCCACCTTTCCGCCAAGGTACTTGGATATCTTCACCCACCCTGTTTCAGATAGGTACTCTGTTTCTGAGTCAACGCAGCCCATATCGTAGTACAGCGCCGTTCTGGGCAGTGGCCCCAGCTCGTTGACCGAGTCTTGTTGGAAGGGGTAGAGCTCGACTGGGAAGCGACTCTCCCTCACCCAGTCGTAGATCAATCGATCCGTGACCCCGAGGTCACGGGCGCTCACAACTCTATCTTCCTGATGAGCGTGTATTCGGACAGCGGGTTCTCCCCGTCCCACCCACACGAGGTCACGTACCAGTCGAACCAACCCCGGTACATCTGGACGACCAACCGCTCCCCGTCTCTCTCGGCCACCCAGTAATCACCGTGCTCAGGTTTCTTCTCATCCATACCGCCTCCTGTTCTTGAAGTCCACCTTCAACACGTTGGGCTCGAGGCCGATACACAGCCTCGCATTAGCCTCTCGAGCCCGCTCCCACATCGTGGTGACGTAGTCGTTAGGCCAGTCCTCGGTCATCACGAGGGGGCCGGGCATGCCGGAGAAGTCCCGCATGAACGCAAGGGGTGGGCCGTTCAGGATAGCGCGCAGGTCGTGCGACATGTGAGCGTCCACCGATTCTGTCACCACATTGCCCGGCCACGCCGTGTGGATCAAGGTGTCGATCTCCGGGCACACCAGCCACACCAGATTCATCTTGATCTCGTCGTAGCACAGGTTACGACACCCCCACAGTTTTGGCATCTCGTACGGGAAGTACTTCACCTCAGCTTTCAGTGATGCTTTCATCCGTTGTTGTCCTCCTTCAAGTTTTCCTCAAC
>JBFHJN010000117.1:0-5063 GCA_041595875.1 Coriobacteriia bacterium | reverse complement strand
GCGATCGCCTTCACCAAGTCGGGTAAGGCCGGGCGGGCGGATCACTTTGACCACGTGTTCGCTCGCCGTAGAGGCGGGCCGTTATCTAGCCTGGGCAAGTCCCTCGCGCAGGCTGTCATGGCGTCCAGCATCGAGTCGATCTCCGATCGCCTCTCGCACTACAAGGGCGTGATCCGGGACAAGATCGGGCGAGAGCTCTCGGATGACGCCGAGCGCCCCCTGTTCAACATGGCGGTGCTGCTCACCGCCCACGACTTGCTCAAGAGCGCGCTCGAGAGCGTGTTCGGTACCCGGTACGACGGCGTGATCCAGGAGATGCAGGACGCCTTGCTCGACCGTACCGGCGAACTCATCACGGTCACGATGAGCGAGGCGGCCAAGGTGCTCGACATCATGGCGCAACTCACCCGGGTGCAGGACCTGCAGTTCAAGCTCGAGAAGGGTGTCGACTACACGACCGACGAGGTTACGGTCGACATCAAGCTCAAGCCCGCGTTCGCCAAGTACGTGCGGTACCGCAAGAGCCTGGGGATGGAGGTCCTGTACGACAACGAGGACGCCTTCGTCGCCGGGATGCGGGCCTACCCCGGGCAGGTCTCGGACCACTCGTCGAACCAGACGCTGCGCCGCACGCCGTTCGAGAAAATCTTTAGCTTCTCCTGCGCCATCATGCAGGCCGAGGGCGTCGAAGCATTCTTCGACATGTAAGTTTGTCACAGATGTTGACACTGACCGTGGCGACATCTAAAGTGTGAACCAAGGGCCGAGCACTGAAGCGCAGGCCCTCCCCGAGTACAGGGGTTGCCAAAGGCCAAGGCCGAGACCGCAACCCCTTACCGCTCCCTGACGGGAGCGTTTTTGCAGTCCACTTCCACTCGTATACATCCACTGGAGATCCCAAATGGGCATCCTGAACCAACCTGAATCCACCGGTCGCTCCACCCCCGCCTTTGAAACCGAGGCGGCCACCAACGCGAAAGCACTCGGCCCTGTAGTATCCCCGCAGCACCCGACGCAAGTGACGACGCCTGTGTGTCGGCTGGTGTACCCCAATCTGGCGTCCCCGAGACCTGATGACGCGGAGATCCATGCAGGCAAGTACACCATGATGGTGCTGATTCCTAAAGAGGATCAGGCCACGTATGACGCCCTTCAAGCCGCAGCGAATCAGGCAGCAGTCGATAAATTCAAGCGCGTTCTGCCGAACCTGCGAATGCCTGTGAAGGACGGGGACGAGAAGTATGACAAGGAGGGAAACCCTGTCGACTGGTACGCCGGCCACTGGTACCTGAACCTCAGCTCTGCCAATCAACCCCGGATCATTGACCCCTTCAAGAACAAGGTCGATGAGGCGTCCTTCATCAAGGGCGGTGACTGGTGCCGAGTCCGCATCGCATTCAAAGGCTACGACAGCGCCGGCAACAAGGGCGTTGGAAGCTACGTGAACGTGGTGCAGTTCATCCGTGAAGGCGACGCTCTGGGCGGCAGCGACACCCTCGACGACTTCGCCGTGATGGAAGAGGCAATCTAACCCGGGTTCTACCCGCGTGCGATAGCCACACAGCCAGCCGGTAAGGCTTAAACCGGCGTCCCACATAGTCCGCTTGCCTGCTCGCGGTCGTCCACGGGGCAAAGACAGTGGATGGTGTCTCCCCCTATGGAGCTGGTCGTAGGGTTGAGAGCGGGTGCCAGCGAAGGCCGACTCAGCCTGCCCGATGGGCAGGGAGCCGTAGGCCCTGTGCCTGCGGTACCCCGGAGGCAACCGGGGAGGACTATGAGTGCCACTGTGGGTCTTCTCACGAGGACCTACACCTAAGCCGAAAGGCTTAGGTGTACGGAAGTTGACCAAACCATAAGAAGAATTAAATGACGACCTACTTTCTGGCCGATGTGGAAACCACCGGCGTTGGGCCTAACGACAGAGTCGTCGAGGTTGCGTGGGCTTTGGTTGACCAGGACTTCAATGTGGTGGAGAAGGGCGGCAGCCTGATCGATCCGGGGTGCCCGATCCCGGCCGGTGCCAGCGCCGTGCACCACATCACGAACCGTGACGTCGCCGGCAAGCCGTGCATCGAGCAGTATTTCGAGGACATCCTCGAGAACCGGTTCGGTTGTGCTGACTTCATCTTTACGGCCTACAACGCCCCCTTCGATTACCGGTTCCTGAGCCGGTTCCTGGCCGAGGGCACCCCTCAGTTGGACGTCCTGCGCCTGGCGCGGCGCCTGTACCCGAAGTCGGATAACCACAAGCTCGCCACCATGATCTACTACCTCGGCATCGAGGTGGACAAGGACGGGTTCCACAGTGCGTTCGGCGACGTGGAAGCGATGCTGGCCATCCTCGGCAAGATGAGCGAGGACTTCGGCTACACCCTGTGGGACCTCTTCGAGCTTGCCAATACCCCGATGCAGGTCACGACCATGACCTTCGGGAAGCACAAGGGTGTGCCGCTGAAAGACCTGCCCCGCAGCTACGTGGTCTGGCTGCTCGGCCTGAGCAACCTCGACGATGACCTGCGGGCGGCGCTCGAGGCGTAGTTACTTACCCACCAAGAACCGGAGGCCCTGCGATGCGGGGCCTTTTGACTAACTGAGGATCACACCGCAATGGACCTGAAAGAGTACAGCCCGCTCGCACTGCGCACCGTCAGCTCGCTCGACACCTACGACCTTGACCTGTGCCACATGGCGCTGGGCGTGGCCGGAGAGGCAGGCGAGGTCGCCGACCTGATCAAGAAGAGTGTCGCGTACGACAAGACGCTTGATACGACGAAGCTGCTGATGGAGATCGGCGACGTCGTGTTCTACCTCAACGCCCTGATCCATCTCGTCGACGCGACGTGGAGCGACGTGCTGGCCATGAACATCGCCAAGCTCGAGGCCCGGTACCCCGACGGCGTGTTCAACGCCGACCGGGCGAACTTCCGCAACATCGAGGCGGAGGCGCTGGCAGTCCTGAAGTCAGTGCCCAAAGAGAGGATGCGCCCATGACTCCCAGACAGCGGAACGCAATGGTCCGCAAGATCGTCGAGCACTTGCGCCCGATGGTCGCCGGTGTCGCAGACTTCCACAGTGTAGCGCCAAGGGCCGGAATTGAACTCCCCCCCTTGCTCACGACCGAGGTGTTCGAGGGGGTGCCGTTAGCAGACCTGATGGTGCCGGGGGCCACAGCCTCGGATGACGCTATCGAGGAGCGGTTCGCCTACACCTTGTTCAAGCTGATCAAGCCCGAGATGTCGGATGAGGAGCCAGAGGCGAAGCTGCCGGCTCAAGTCCAGAAGTTCGTAGGCCGCAGCCCGGAGAGATTCCTCGTGTGGGCGGGGCGGCAGCCGGGGTGGAGTCTGGAGACAACCCCCGACCTGCGGACATTCGTTGCCGCCAACGGGACCTCGGAGATCGGAGTGCGGGACGGGGTGTTGCTTTGCCGCTACAAAGAGTACCTGGAGGGGGCAGGTTGGACGCCTTCTGTGACCGGCATCACGGAGCCTCAAGGGTACATGTCAAAGGACAAGGCAGTGACGCTAATGTGGGGTAGACTGCGCCCCGACTCATACGAAAGAAGCCTACTTGGAGCAGCCCGGTTTGCCTACCAGAACAAGTTCTCATCCATCGCCCCGTGGCTGTTCGCTACGAGGCGGATCCCCACTGCAAAGATCGAGCGGGCCTTAGTCTCACGAAGCTGGCCGATCAAGCACCTGTTCGACCTGTTGGTCCCTCACACGTTGGACCGCAGGACCTTTTATCGAACGTTCGGGTGCCCCAAACGTTGGACCGAAAACCCGGCTGAATACGTCCGGGAACGTGCGTACCTGAAGCTCGACTACCTTGGTGTCGTCGAGTAACGAAACATACGAGAAGAAAACATGAAACTCATTGGAATCGCTGGAAAAGCCGGATCTGGCAAAGACACCGTTGCCGACTACCTGTGGGAGTCGCACGAGTTCACGAAGATTGCGTTCGCTGACCCGCTGCGCCGGGCGACCGAGGTGATCTTCGGCCTTGACGCTCACTACCTGACTGATCGGCTGCTCAAGGAGCAGGAAGTCCCCTACTGGGGCTCGGCCCCCCGACGGATACTGCAGGATATCGGTCATGGTCTGAAGGCTCTGTTCGGCGACGACCTCTGGCTCAAGCGCTGGAACCTGAGCTACCAGATGCTCGAGCAGTCGGACCACGTCGTGGTGCCGGATGTCCGCTTCGACCTCGAGGCTGATGCGATCCGCCACCTGGGCGGCGCCATCATCCACCTCGAGCGACCGGGCGCAGGGCTTACCGGCGAGGCGGGGCAGCATCCGAGCGAGGCCGGCGTTACGCGCAAGCCGGGGGACTTCTTCCTCGTGAACGACAGCACGATCGCCGACCTGCACCTGAACATCGAGGGGGTCCTCTACCAGATGGACCGCCGACGTGACTGAGCGCCACAGCGATCCACTCGACCAGGCCAGTGACGTCGCGCAGGACTTCGTCGATGGCCGGGTTGAGGAGTACAGAAGGCTCGCCGCGCCTGAGCAGAACCCGGACAACATCGACCCGGACTGCTCGTCGTGCGGGGAGCCAATCGAGGAGGGGCGGCTGGCACTGCTGAAGTGTCGCTGCCTCTCATGCCAAGTGATCTGGGAGAACAAGCGGAGGATGTATGCGTAGACTCATTATCGACACCCCGTCCATCATCAAGACTTGCCTATATGCTGGCAAAGACGGGGAGAATGGCAAAGTGGTGGAGTGGGAGGGCAAGCCTGTCCAGGTGAACAGTGCCTGGTATGGGTACGACAACACGGTCAACGCGATTGTCTCGGCGTCGGAGGCCCTCGACATCGCCCCCTCCCAGTGCATCTTCGTGCTGGAGCGGGGCAACTCCAAGATCCGTCGGCGACAAATTTATAGCGGCTACAAGGAGGGCCGGGGAACCAGCCCGCCTGAAGTGAACGAGGAGACAACCAAGGCGGTCGAGCTAGTCTCCACCGCCTTTCGCACTTTGGGCGCTCAACTCGTGTGTCAGCCCCACGTCGAGGCGGACGACGTCATCGCCTTCCTCGTCGAGAAGCTCGACGGCGAGAAGGTGG
>JBFHJN010000116.1:0-5328 GCA_041595875.1 Coriobacteriia bacterium | reverse complement strand
TGCGTCACCCCGTCCCACCATACGACCCACGCTTTGTACGGTGTGCCTGCGGTCAGGCCGCTTGCGTCTGGCGTGAAAACGTGCGGGGTAGTGTCGGTAGGTGCTGTCTCCGGACCGTCCGTATAGACGGGCGTGCCGCTCCAACCAGCACCGATGCTCCACGTCGGCGTGTCGGCCGCAGGATAGATAGCGAGGTAGAGATCAGCCATGTCAGAACCCTAATTGTACGGAAATACGTGCGCTGGTTTGCGCGAGGTCACTCGCGGTGATGGTGAGCGTCGATGGGGCGGAGAAATACCCGGCTGCGTCAACAGCCTGCAGCGTCCGCATCCACGCTGTACCGACATCCTTGAAAAACTGCGGGTCCATGTTGCCGTTCTGCTGGTTTTCCGCACTGATCGATATCTGTACACCCTGCGTTTCCGCCCACCATAGTTCGGTGCTCAGGGGCGCGGCTTCCTCGAATACTGCCGGGTCGTTGAAGAAGGACGCCCCGGTATCGATGAACGTCTGCATCAATGGCGTTCTGGTCTGCGTGTTGAACTGCGCAGATGTCAGCCAGAATTGGAAATCGTTCGGGTCTTCGTAATACGAGTGCCACGGCAGCATGACGTCCCACTTGCCTGAAGAACCCAAGCTCAAGTCTGTGGTGATGGCCGTCCTGGTCGCGTTGATCTCGGCGAGCGTTGTGGTGTGCCAGACCCTGTTCGGGTCAGATGTGTTGCGGAAGTTCGTTCGCGCATGCCCACCGTAGTACCCGTTTGGTGTCAGGTTGAAGTACGTATAGACATTCCAGTTTGCTCGGAACGCAATCGCCTCTGCCGTCTGGCTGTCCAGCATCCACGATAGGGCGGATCGATGCGCCAAAACGCTGTTTGACTCGCCGGCTGCGTGGATGCCAGAAGTCATCACAAGAATGCGCTTGCGGAACCCGTCCGTGGTCGGCCCTGGCCACGACAACTTGATGGCGTGCATGTTACGCCCGCCGATGTTGCGGCCGTTATAGCCAGTCTCGGCAGGCGATACGTTGTACACGCCCTGTGCGTTTGCACTCGGGGGGGCGGAAGCGATACCGGGGTAGTTGGCAAGCAGTGCGGCGGCAGTGACCGCAGCATCGCTTTCCGGCAGCATCGGCTGCGTTGAAATGTAGACGCGCCCCGCAGGTAGCGGGTCAGTGAACTGCGCAACGATCTTGTTCGGAGTACCAGACACAAGGGACGGGTAGGGCGACTTCACCCAAGTGACGAAATCCTGCGTCCACAGGATGCCCCACCCGGCCCCTGGAGTAGCCGATGTCTGCCGCGTGGATCGGTTAAGCTCGAATATCGGGCGCTTGCCTTCCGCGTTCTCCACAGCGAAAAGCATGTGCCGCCAAGAGCCCGTGAGGGAGTGCCGATTGACAAACACGGTAGGGGTTGCAGAGCCCCCGTTCGTAATGACGACCTGGGCCGGGTCTATGTTGCCTGAGTCGATGTCGGTGATAACCGTGATGACAGCGTTGGTCGTGAAATTCGTTATCGCCGACCACGCGCCCGCGCCTCCTGCGTTGATCGCGCGGATTTCGATGTCGTAGCTGGTATCAACCGTAAGGCCGCTGATCGTCGCAGGTGACGCGCCGATACTCGCGGCCGCGCCGCCGTCGATGCGGTACTCAAAGCCGCTTTGATCCGCCGCGCTATAGTTGTACGTCACCTGTGCGGTGGTGTCAGCAGGGACAACGCCCGAGATGGTTACCGTTCCAGTGGGCGCCGGCTGATCCTGCAGCGTGACGCTCTCGCTCAACGGCGGCGTGCTGCGGTTGCCAGCGGCATCGTACGCCCGAACCTCGAAAAGCTCGGTTGCGGAGGGCGTGCGTCCGGTGATGTCGGTCGTCAGTACGGCGCCGACATCTACCCATGCACCAGCGGCGATGCGGTACTCATACCCAGTCACGCCGTTCGCATCGGTCGCAGCCGGCCACGATGCCGTGTAGCTGGTATGCGTGAGCGCCGAAATGGTAACGACGCCCGTATGTGTCGGTGGCGTCGTGTCTGCAGCAGCATCGGTCGTAAAGCTGGCACTCGACGCGACGGTCGAGTCATTACCCGCAGCGTCGCGGTGCAGATAGTGCGCGTAGTAGGTCGTGGCCGGGGCCAAGCTGGTGAACGTCACGGGCTGAGAACCCGTGGCTGTGACCGCCTGCGTCGCGCCCGTCTTTACCGTTGCGCCGCTTTCGCTGGCGTTCTGGCTGGCGAGCCGGTACAGCGTACCATTCGCTTCATCGGTTACGACCGAACCCGATGCCGTTGTCGTGCCTGTTTTCGTTCCGGCCGGTGAGGTCAGTATCGGGGCGGTCGTGTCGCCGCCAAGGTTCAGGTTCGGCGGCAGTGCACCGGCGACGAATGCCGTCCGGGCAACAGGCACGTAGCCTTTAGGGCCGTAGTCTTGCTCGTTCGCCCAACATAGAATAAGGCCGTCAGGGACCGAAAGTGGGCCGTCCGCCTGCGCCGTCTGCAACTCGGCCAGTGACAGAACGCGGTTCCATCTGGCGATGTAGGCCACATCGCCGGTAAGGGACCGATCCAGCCCTTCCCGGTTGAGTAGGTATAGGTTTTTCCCTACGGCACTGGTCGGCGTGCCCGACGTGCTCTGTCCTGCTCCCGTAGCTATCAGTGCTATTGGTGACCCGTCGGTGCTGGCGTAGTGTGCGAACCCCGTCCCGTCGGTAGACCCGTTCCAGGAGGTGGCGAAGTGGGTCCACAGGTCCCCGTAGTTAATTATCGCCGAGTCGTAGCTAGGCCGCTGAGCGTGCGCCGTAGTGGACACACCTAGCGTGGCCTTGTCGCTTATGGCGTAGCGGTGCCCTGTGGAGGAGCCTGGGTCCACGCGCCCGAATGGATACCCGAAACTCTGCGGTTGCGGGGATACAAGCCGTGCGTAGACTAGGACCGTCTGCAGAGTAGAGGTGTCGGTAGCGTCGTCCCCGAGGTTAATGTACCGCCCAACGGCACCGAGTTCGGTTTCGTAGATAAGTGCCATGTCAGAATCCCAGTTGCACGGAGATACGTGCGCCCGTTTGCGTGATGTTGCTTGGGGTTACGGTGAGCGTCGAGGGCACAGCGGCCTGTGTAAAAATAAAATGAGATGAGCGTCTAAGCAACTGCCACGGGTTTCGGTGCAACTCTCGGGCCACCTTCTGACTGACAGGTTTGGACCAGATCGCCGCCCAATGCACGGTGCCTCTCGCCCCGTAAAAGCCGGGGTTGTTTGACAAGGTACAGATGCTCGCAGCGGCCGGGGCCAGGGTGGCGGGCGTACTCCCTGCGTGCTCCAGGTTTCCGTTCAAGTACCATTTCGCCCCGCTTTCGTTCCAAGAAAGAACGGAAGATCCGTAAACGCCGACCGGCCATGAGACCCCGGTGAACGCCTGCGACGCACCGGCAAACCCATAGCCACCGGCGTTCGCGTCATATCGCAGGTAGTACCTGTTGTTCAGGTTGGAACTACGCATCGAGAATATCAGGCGCTCGCCGGTATTCCCCGTGCTCGGGATGAACCCGGCAGCCATTGAGCCTGATGTTGGGGTAACCAGGGTTTGGTAGTCGGGCAGAAGAACGTACTGGTTGTCGGAAGAGAACCGGACCCCCTCCCCTACCAGCCCGCCGTCCACCGATACCGCGTTCGTGGGGAAAAGCAGCCGCTGACTTACCGCGTCATAGCAGAGT
Organism: Coriobacteriia bacterium; assembly: GCA_041595875.1. Lineage (GTDB taxonomy): Bacteria > Actinomycetota > Coriobacteriia > Anaerosomatales > Anaerosomataceae > UBA2279. The sequence continues at coordinate 1,624 of JBFHJN010000116.1, read as the reverse complement.
CGGTCCCTGAAGATAAAAAAAGCGGACAGATTGTCCGCGATGTCGTGTTCACGGATAAGCTCGACGCGGCCTCTCGGTGTGAATAGCCCCCTCTCACTGAAGTACAGCACTTTACGCCGCCTTGTAGCTCATGGGCGTAACCTTCAAGACCCACCCTGCGGAGACTGTCTGGTCTGCCAGATTACATAGGTAGTAGTCGGCGTCTAGCGGCACGTCATAGGCGGTCAGCACCATAGCTTGCTGCGCAGTAACGTTGTCCACCACGAACGTGCCGACAAAATATGACGGTCGGTCTTTCTCTGGAACCTGCGCATGTACGGCCCCATCAAGGTTCTTCGGGCGGGCGTACAAGGCGAGGACGCGGCCCTCGGTCGGAGCCGAGCCGAATGTTGCCAGAAGCACGAAACGAGCGTGCGGGAACCCACCGCCGTCCGTGGCCGCGACGTACCCTGCGTCGTCTGCGGCGACAACCGAGTTCGCAGTAACTGCCCCGCCGTTAGACTCAAGGGTCTTGACGGCACCAAAAGCGCGAATAATTTCACCAGCCATTACACCCTCCTATTGCGATAAGCGCAGCTTGCTGCTTTGGCGTCATCAGAATCCCTTCATCTTTAGATACTCAAAATACATGTTTGGATTCCACGTGTTAAGGCGCGGCAACGGATCGCCGGCCATCTTCATGACCGCCACCGAACAGAAGTCGCCGAGGCGGTCCGACAGGGGCAAGCGCAGAATCTGCTGCGCAATTAGGTCCAGGTAGCCGTAGGGCTCGTGGGTGTGGCTCTCAAAAACCTGCCACGCTGCATCGACATCCACGTCTGGGCGCGGTAAGACCGTCCAATGGCCCTGGCCGATGTTGATCTGCCATTTGGCCTCCCCAACCTCCTTCGCCCGCCACCCGCCGTCCATTGCCGATGAGGAGACAGCGTACTGCTTTCCTTGGAGTGGAAGCAGCAACTCACAGTGGCTGAAACGACGCTCCACGTCTGCCGACCACCGGGCGATTGCATGTCCGGTGATGCCTTGGAGCGAAGTCCAGGAGTGGGGTTGGTAAAAGGCTACTGCTGCTGTGTCCATATGCCCCCTTCGTACATCTGTGCTCTCCGCCAGCGGAAATAAGAAAAATCCCCACATCACGTAGCGAGTGTACCATAGAGCAGCCCGTCTACAACCCCTGTAGGGCTCTCCAGAGTCAGAACGTAGTCCGCCTTCTTGAAGTTAAGGGCCTCGCTCTGCTCGTCGCTGAAGGTAACTTTCACGGACGAAGTAATAACGTCCACCTCGATTGAGCCTTGTGTCGCCGGCGCCCCGACCGTAGACAGTGTGAACAGTGAAGCCTTGGTACGTTTGTCCGTCACCTCGAAATGCGCCTGGAACCCACCTAAGTCCGGGATGGTCCAGTACCTGATTACCCCGCCGCCTGTGTAGATGCCGTAGTCGATAGCGTTTACCTCGTTCACCTCCAGGGTGTTGTTGTCAACAACCACCGCGGGGTAATGCTCTGCGGCGGTAGGCAAAGCGGATCGCGCGTTAATCTGAGTCATGCCCTTGACACTCATTACAGTGAAAGGCCAGCCGTCTATTAGCTCATGTCCTGGAACTGTAAGGCGTAGGGGCGCACTGT
>JBFHJN010000115.1:0-5358 GCA_041595875.1 Coriobacteriia bacterium | reverse complement strand
GGCATGACGGGGGAGCTTGAGCCCGAGCAGGAGAAGCAGGTGCGCATGATCAACGCCTCGGGCAAATACCTCCTGGAACTCGTCAATCAGGTGCTCGACCTTTCCGCTATTGAGATAGGCCGTCTGAAGGTGGAGCGCAGGTCCGTGGATGTCGAGGCGCTTGTGCGCTCAGCGGTCGGGTCCGTCGCCCCGCTGGTCTCCGAGAAGGACGTCGTTCTCTCATGGGAGGTCTCGCCGAAGGTGGGTGTGGTGATCTCCGACCGCACCCGGCTCGAGCAGGTCTTGCTCAACTTGCTGGGAAACGCCATCAAGTTCACCGACGCGGGATCCATCCGCCTTGAGGTCGAGCGAGACGGCGACGACGTCGTCTTCATGCTTACTGACACAGGATGCGGGATCGAGGACGAAGACATCGGGAAGATATTCGACGAGTTCTACCAGGCCCAGCGATCTGACATTGCGAAGTCGGAGGGCACAGGGTTGGGACTCACGGTCTCCAGGAGGCTTCTGGGCATGCTTGGAGGCACCATCACCGTGGATAGCACGCCCGGTGAAGGTTCCACGTTCGCGGTCCGTCTACCCATGGATGTAGGCTGATCTCGCCAAATACCCTGGTCTGCTTCTACCGTGGCAGACAGTGCCCACGTGTACACTGGTGGCGTACGTGTCGAAGGGGAGAAGATGCCCAAAGCGCTGGTAGTCGACGACGAGGCGAAGATACGCGACTTGGTAGCGGTGTATCTGTCAGCAGCCGGCTTTGAGGTTGAGCAGGCTGCAGATGGCGTCGCCGCGATCGAGGCGGCTTCGTCTGATGCGTTCGATGTGGTGATCCTCGACATCATGCTTCCTGGAGCTGACGGCGCCGAGGTGTGCCGAAAGATCCGCGAACGCTCAACGGTCCCCATCATCATGCTGACGGCTCGAGCCGACGAGCTGGAGAAGATCTCGCTCCTTGAAGGCGGCGCGGACGACTACGTCACAAAGCCTTTCAGCCCGCCCGAACTGGTCGCGCGCGTGAGGGCCGTCATGCGGCGTACGGCGGGCGGCCAGAGCGAGGATGAGGTTCTTGCGCTGGGAGGGCTTCGCCTGGACGCGTCGCGGCGAGAAGTCAAGGTCGATGGATGTGGCGTCGTCCTCACCGCCAAGGAGTTCGACTTGCTTGCGACCATGCTTCGTGACCCCGGCGTCGTCTTCTCAAGAGACCAGCTTCTTGAAGCGGTATGGGGTTTCTCGGACTATGTCGACCCCCGCGGCATGGATGTGCACATCAGACACCTGCGAGAGAAGCTCGGCGATGACGCCGCTTCTCCTCGCTTCATCGAGACGGTTCGAGGCGTTGGATATCGCGTGCGCAAGGATGGCGGCTGATGTCGAAGCGCTCGTCATCTCTGGTTGCACGGATGCGTTTGGGCATGCTCGCAGTAGCGAGCATCTCCGTCGTCGTCGTGTTCGTCGTGTTCTACGCTGCGTGGCTTCGCTACACCGTCAGCTACCGCACGACCGAGCTGGGTCGTCAGGTCTCTGCGCTCGCGCAGGGTCTCTCGGCGGGTGGTCCACTCTCCGGGGAGAGCGCCAGTGCCGCCGGCGGCGTGCGCGTGCAGCTGTTCCGGGTGCAAGCCGGCCTGATAGGCGCCCGGTTGGTCATCACGGACGAACAGGGAGTCACGCTCCTGTCGTCTGATGAGGCCGCCGCTAAGAGTTACGACCTTTCCGTTCTTGGCGAGGCAGACGAGGGCGGTGTGCGTACGGCGGTCGCCGCTGTGGGTGCCAGCCGCGCGGTGGTGGTGGCGGCACCTGTCGAAGGCGTGCAGCCCGGCTATCTCATCGCCTTGCAGCCCGTTGGCGAGATCAGCGGTGCCCAGCAAGGCGTGCTGCTGCTCCTTGGTCTCTCGGCGCTGTTCGCAACAGGCGTTGCGTGGCTGAGCGGCAGCCTTGTGGTGCGGCGGCTCACGGGGCGTATTCTGCGACTCGAGCGCGCAGCGGACGATATATCGCAAGGGGAGTGGGGTCTTCAGGTCGAGGTCGAAGGCGACGATGAAGTGGCGGCGCTGGCGCGCACCTTCAACCACATGTCGACTCGGGTCGCCGATGCATACCGCGCCCAGAAGGACTTCGTGGGCGATGTCTCGCACGAGCTGCGTACGCCCATCACGACGATAAGCGGGTTCGCGGGTGCCATGCTGGATGGCACGGCTTCCGAGCCAGAGGTGCGGCAGCGCTTCTTGACCGGTATCCGCGACGAGGCGAACCGTCTGGCGGAGCTCACGCAGACGTTGCTCGCGCTCGCGGACATAGATGCCGGCAGGGTGGAGCTTGATGAGGTGGTGATCGATACTGCCGCGCTTGCCGAGGCGTTGCGGAGCAGGCATCAGACGATCGCGGAGTCTCGCGACATCCGCCTGGAGATCCAGGACCTCCGCTGCGATAGCGGCTCGCCTCTGGGCGATGAGTCCCGGTTGCTGCAGATCGCCAGCGCGCTGGTCACCAATGCCCTGGCCTACACGCCCGGCGGCGGTCATGTCGCGGTATCTGCGGCCTGTGGTGATGGCCGCTGGTCCTTGCGTGTGGACGACACCGGGCCGGGAGTCCCCGCGGAGCAACGCGAGCGGGTATTCCAGCGATTCGTGCGGCTTGATGCGTCACGTTCTGCCGAGACGGGCGGTTCGGGGCTTGGTCTTTCGATCTGCGCCCGGCTGGTCGGATTGATGGCGGGATCCATCCGTGTGGAGGACTCTCCTTTGGGTGGCGCGCGGTTCGTCGTGTCACTTCCAAGCGTGATCTCCGAGCAGTGAACTCAACGTCAACTCAACCTGCGATGAACACGCAGCCAACCTTCTCGGCCGATGATATAGCCATGTGATGATCGACGGCGTGCAAATCGCGCTATCATGAGGACGAGGTGGTACGGATGAGGATCATGTCCAAGAAGCTGACGCTCGGGTTCGCTGTTTGTTTCTTGATCGCAGCGCTCGTGGTGCCTGCAGCCGCTCTTGCGGCGCAAGGACAGTCAGCTGCGGCCGCAGGCGAGAAGTCCGCGGTAGTGGCGTCGGCCGGTAGCCAGCGCCTTGAGCAGCGAGTGATGACCGCGCTCCAGAACCGTGCAAAGCGATTCGAGAACTACGCGGCCATGTTGGAGCGCACGCAGACACGCCTCCTGGCGTTCTGTGAGACTGCCGAGAAGGCAGGCGCGGACTGCGATGCGGTACGTGAGCAGCTACAGCTCGCAACCCAGACCATGGAGCAGGCCCGTGTCCAGGAGCAGCTCGCAATCCAGACGTTCAAGGGCGTCCCGGATGCAGAGAACATGCGCGGTGCTTTCCAGCAGGCCCGGGTGCAGGCCCGTGTCTCGGTTCAGACGATGAAGCAGTCGCGCGATCAGATGAAGACCGCAGCGGGTCTGCTCAAAGACATCGTGGAAGACCTTGTTGATGATGTAGACGGAGTCTGAGTGAGAAGATCTGTAGTCGCCGTACTGCTCTTGATGCTACTGATCGCAGGTCTGAGCGGATGCGGCACGGACGACAAGAGCACAGTCGATGATGGAGTGACTGCCCCCGGGGCCGTCGCTCCGTCGACTGATGTCACGGGGACCATCGATTCCAGTGCAACGGCGGATGACCCGGCCGATGGCGATTCGGCTGAAGACAGCGAACCCACCGAGACGGACGCCATCTTGAAGGAGCTTGAGGCCATCCAGCGTGAGCTGGATGAGACCGCCCTGCCCGATGACAGCGACTTCGCGGACATAGAGAACGGTCTGTAACGGACCGTTTGGCAGAGATGAAGAAGGCGGACCCATCGGGTCCGCCTTCTTGTTTCTTGTGAGGTGCCGCGTCGTGGCCTACAGGTACTGCCACACGTCGTCGATGCCGTACTCGGCCGCAGGCACGCACTCATCTATCGAGATGGCGAAATCGCCGGATTCGGGGTCGACGAGTCGCAAGTCGACGACCTCTTCTTCGGCGAGCCAGCGACCCTTGGGGTCGATGATCGTCTTCACGCGCGGGCGGAGCAGGTCGTCCCGGTTGACCCGGAAGACCACGCTGATCGACCCGTCACTCAACTTCACCACGGCACCCATCGGATAGATGCCAAGCATGGCGACCAGCGCCTTGGTGACCGAGGGGTCGTATGCCTTGCTGCGTCCCTGCATCAACACAGCGAGCGCCTTGTCGGGGCGGATCTCGCGTCTGAACGGCCGACGCGTGGTCATCGCATCGTATGCGTCACAGAGCGCGACCACCTTGCTGAACAGGTGCTGCTCGTGCGGCTCTCTGAGTTCCGGGTAACCCTTCAGATCGTGACGCTGGTGGTGTTCGTAGGCCACGATCATCGGCATCTGGTCCACCAGCTGGATGCGCTTGAGCAGGTCCGCGCCTTCCGTCGCATGGCTCTTCACGACGTGCCATTCGTCGGCGGTCAGTGGGCCCTCCTTGTTGAGGATGCCCTCAGGTATGCGCACCTTGCCCAGGTCGTAGAGCAACGCCGAGAGGCCCAGTGACTTGAGCGACTCCGCATCCAGGCCAAGCGCCGCGCCCAAAGACAGCGCGAGTATGCATACGTTGATCGAGTGGTTCAGGGTGTAGTCGTCGTGACTCTTGATGGCCGTCAGGCCAAGGACGGCAGCGGGGTCTTTGAAAAGCGTGTCGAGTAGATTGCTCACCAGATTCTGCAGCGGTTCTACCTCGAACACCTTGCCCAGCTTGACCTGTGTCTCCACGTCACGCATGAGCGTCACGCCGTTGTCGTAGGACTCCTTGCCGCGCGCCTTGTTCTCCCGCGCCTCGGCTTCTCGAGCGGCATCCAGCTCGGTCGTCTCGGCGATGAGGACTCCGTGGACGCCCTGCTGCTCAAGGTACTCGCGAGCGGCGTCGATGTCCCTGATCTCGCTGTTGTTGAGCAAGTTGGCCAGGGTAGAGGCATCTTGTGCCGAGAACGCCTCGCTCATCGTGAGTGCGGAGACTCCCCGGGCCAGCAGGTCCTCGATGAGTTTGCGGTACGTCACGCTCTCCTCGGGAAGCACGTGGTTCTCAATGAACAGGGTGCCCTTGTAGACGTTCAGGGTGACCTCTTCAAAACCGAGTTCCATGATGGAGGTCACCGCATTGGCGAACTCGCGCATGGACTCGACGACAAGCGGATGGCTGGCCGGGTACAGCGATGCGTTGTTCTGGGCGACCGCCAGGGCTCTGGCAAGTTCGCGTGCAGCTTCAAGTCGTTTCGCCGTCGAGAATGGATCGCGCGCCGCGGGCTGTGCCATCGCTGCGATCTCCCGTGGAGACTCCAGGCGTGTTTCTTCGTTGCTGTTCTCGGACACGATATCCACCTCTCAGGTGATGCTTTGATCCTCACGTATGC
>JBFHJN010000114.1:0-5379 GCA_041595875.1 Coriobacteriia bacterium | reverse complement strand
TGTGCCGCCAGGTGGATGACGACCTCAGGGGCGAAGTCGGCGACCGCCGCATCCAGACCCGGATCAGTGATATCGAGGCAACGGAACCAGGCAGCCGGATGGAGGTTGGCCATGGAGCCGGTGGAAAGATCGTCGATGATCCCTACGTCATGCCCGGCGTTGAGCAGGCTGAACACAAGATTGGAGCCGATGAAGCCGGCACCGCCGGTGACAAGAATACGCATGGGCCCTCCTAGAGCGAATCGGGTGTCTCGGTGAATCGCCGCACCTCTATAAGTCTGGCAAGCACGACGAGCCTGTAGCGCGCACTGTAAGGCGGATGACATGCGGACAGACCCAGTCGCGGGTAGTCGACGGCATCCAAAACGTCAGAGCGGTCCGGAGTCACGGAAACGGACTCCTCCACCTCGTAGCGATACAACCGGTACGGTGAGTAGAACTCGATGATATCACCGTCGGACAGCTCATCGATTCGTCTGAACGGCGCAAGGTAGGTGGTCCGGTGTCCAGCGATCCCACACGTGCCCTCCGGCCCGGGAAGAGACGTCCACTCGATCCAGCCGGGGCCTTTCTGCAACGCTGAGCGGGTCGTGCCTTTGACCACGATCGCGTCCACATCGATGTCATCGATGATGATCCTGCCGAAGACGCCCCCGTTCTCGAGAGACTCCCAGTACGCCCGGTCCTCATCCTCCCATCCGTCGAAGTCCAGAACGGGGTCTTGCCGGGAGGGCGGTCTCAGGTAGTCATCCGGCGACGGTGCACCCACGGCGCCCAGAGGGGCCGCAGCGTCATCGAGTTCGCGCTGTTCAAGCCATCCGATACCGCTCGTCAGGGAGTAGTAGGCCGCAAGACCGAGCGCGATCCCGAAGAACACATTGCTGATGACGTGCATCGCATCGCGCCGTCTGTCCCTCATCACCCGCTCCCTCCATGCCTCCGGAGTGTGCCCGTCATCACAAAGACCATAAAGCACCTGATGTAGAGTGCCGATACTCACAGTGTACGGCGATTTGACAAGCGAACATCGGTACCGCCCCGAAAAAGGCACCGCCGCCGAAAGACGGCTCCGCAAAGTCATGGGTCTACCGGAGACAGAAGGTCTCCTACGACTGCCAGACTGCCGAGGTTGAAACACGTGAACTCGACCCGGTCCATTGCGCGTCCTTCGCAGGGGAGCCGGGTCGATGTGCGCGGAGTTCAACTAAGGGGCGATCTACCATGAAGAGCACGAAGAACCGCACGCGAGCGATCAGCATCGGACTCGCAACGACCCTCGTTGCAGGCGCCGTGGCGCTTGGCGTGCTGGGCAGTGCGGCCAACGCATCCGCAGTCGAGTGGTCATCGATCAGGACCCGACTGGGCGTGGCCTCCGAATCCACAGTGAAGGTGGCCGCCGAGCAGACCGTCGTCATCCAGACGGAGCCGCTCCCCAAGACCGCCACCAAGATAGTGACCCAGGCCGCCACCTCCAGCAGCTCGACCAAGACCCAGAAAGCCGCCACTCGTTCCGCGACCACCAGCAGCTCCAGCAGCTCCAGTGAGCTTGCCCAGGCGCAGTCGATCCTTGCCGGATGGATTTCACGCTACCCGATACTCAAGGGCTCCACCGTGACCATCGGAGCCACACCCAACAACTACCAGGCCGTGTGCTACTACAAGAGCGGCAAGATCGTGATCAGCCCGACACACACCGCTAGCCTCACTACGATCATCAAGCACGAGGTTGGGCACATCATCGACTGGCGCGACAACGGCGTCATCGACTGGGGCGAGAACATCCCGGCCCTCTAGACCGACTCAGATCCTCATCAGCTAGACCCCGGACTCCCTCCCCGGGGTCTAGTAGTCTTCCGGCACAGAATGAGAGAAGGGACCGCTGAGCGGTCCCTTCTCACGCACAACAGCGCTGGGGGATCAGACGCTGTGTGCCTTCACGCGCAGCGCGACGCCGATCAGGAGCGCACCGGCTGCAAACAGGGCAAGCAGCGCGATAGTGGCTCCGGTGAACGGCAGGAAGGGCTCGCCGACCGTGACCGTCCACGAAGCTTCGTGGAAGCCGGGATCGATGATCGCGACGTTGACGATCTCGTCCACGCTATCCGGCAGATCTGAGTCGATACGCATCGTGTAGGTGATAGTGCGCTCGTCGCCGGGACCGAGCGGAACGTTGTCCACCCAGACGAGGGTATCCCCATCGTCTACCGCACCAGCGATGTCCTGCGGCACCATGTACCGCTCATCGTAGTCGTCGGTGATAGTCACACCTTGATCGATGATCCCATCTCCGATGTTCCGGTACGTCAGGGTGTAGGTCACCAGATCGCCAGCGGAAGCGGTCGTCTTATCCGCCGTCTTCTCAAGTTCGGTATCCGTGAACGGAAGTGGCGGCTCCTGGTTACCGAAGTTCAGGTCCGTAAGCGCGACACCGTTCGTGATAACGAAGGTTCCTCCAGGCGAGACGGTCATCACCCAACCGTCCTGCTGGTCCTCGGCAAGATAGTACGTGCCGGGCAGCAGGCCCATGAAGCTGTAGGAACCATCCGCGGCTGTGATCGTCTGCGCATAGAGCTCATAGCCGAGCGCAGGCGCAGGCAGCGCAGCAAGCAGGTCATTGGGGAGTCCAAGCCTGTACAGGCCGATAGTCCAGCCCTCGAGGCCGGTCTCATCGGGCTCATCCCATATCCCGTTGCCGTCGATGTCATCGAACTTGAAACCACTCACAGAAGCGCCGTAGGTGAATTCGTTCAGAAGATCCTCGGTGAGCATCTCATCGGGCTCCTCGATGCCGAGCACGATGTCATGACCGTCGAAGCTGGCCATCCACCACACTGTTGCGATGGTGGAACCCCAAGGGATCTCATCCGAACCCATGAACGGACCATCACCATCAAGACCGACCTCGAACTGACCACCCTCGGCGATCTCGTACAGGACGAAGAACTCCACGCCTGCAGGAGCGTCGGGGTAGATCAGACTGAACGTCTTGGTGATGTCTATGTGATGGTTGCCAAAGTAAGCGTCGGTGACGTCGGTCTCCTCGCCTACCAAGATCTCGTCAGGAGACTCTGTCATCTCCCAGCCGGGCTGCTGGACTTCCATGAGCGTGTAGGTCCCCGGCAACAGGCCGGTGAACTCATACTCTCCATCGTCACCGGTGATCGCGGTGTCGTACAACACGCCATCACGGTAGAGCTCGATGGTCCAGCCCGACATCCCGTCTTCGCCTTCGGTCATCATGCCGCTGGCGTCCAGGTCATCGTATTTCATGCCTGAGATACGGCCAGGAACGAAGTCGTACTCGTTGACCATAGGACCACGAAGGGTCTCGGGGCCCATCACGTCGGTCAGCGGGATCTCTTCTTCACCCATCATGGCGAAGAACTGCCACGTGGAGATGACCGTGCCGTAGGGCATGACCACGGAAGCCGTGTACTCATCGGCTCCGGGTAGCAGTGAAAGATCGACTGTATCGTCACCGACCATGTACCGAACGAAGAACGAGTCGGCCATGGGCATGGCTTCGAACAGTGTAAGCGTGAAGGTCTTCGTGACGTCCACGGCCACCATCGCCGAAGCTTCGGCCATCACGGTGCCCTTCTCGCCACCAAGCTCATCGACACCGGTAGCAACAACCGTGTCCTCAACAGGCATGGTGACGGTCTCGGTCCACTCGTAGTCCATGTGCTCGCCCGGACCCAACACGAGTGCTGGATCGAGGACCTTATGGACGATGGCGTCGATGTAGTCCGTCACATCGATGGTGAGCTCTGTGTTACCGGTGTTGGTAACGGTCACGTAGTAGGTGACCAGACCGGAATCAAGGACGCTATCGGGTACGACGACCTTGGTCACCTCGATATCGGGACGCAAGATCTCCACTGTCGCATCGTCATCGTCACTGACCGGTCCGAACAAGGTCATGCCGGATGCCATGGCTGTATTGGAGACCATGTCGGCATCAGGCGCGGCCATCATCTTGATGATCTCAAGCCCCTTGTCGGAAAGCGACTCACCTGCGGCAAGGACAACCGGTGCCGCCAGTAGATTCGCTCCGCCCTCGAACATGGGATCGGTGACGCTCATCAGACTCACCGCGACATGACCGGAATTGGTGACGTCGATCGTGTAGGTGATCATGTCGCCAACATGAACCATCCCGGGTTCAGCGGTCTTCGTGACCGTGATACCTGTGGGCCGAGGGGCGTTCGTGAAGCTGGTACCCTCCATGAACACCGAGCCGTTCACAACCACGAACGGACCCAGCCAGTCTCCTACAGGGATGATCTTCATGTACTCGTCTTGCGCGACTTCTTTGAGGGTGTAGGAACCAGGCAACAGGCCTGAGAACTCATACATCCCGTCGTCGCCCGTGACAGCCGTGTCATAGAGCACGCCATCACGATAGAGTTCGATAGTCCAGCCAACGCCCGGGATCTGGGCGGCGGCGGTGCTGATCCACTTGTACCCGCCTATGACACCCGGCGTGAACAAGTGGCTGTTGGTGCGCGACTCCACCATCCGCTCGGCAGGACCCATGACGCCGCTGAGTGGGATCTCCTCGGACCCCATCATGGCGAAGAACTGCCAGCTGGTGATGGTCGCCCCCCACATGACGTCCATGTGGGCCTTGTAGGCACCATCGTGCATCTGGAGAACCAGGTCGTGGGACCCGTCGCCCATGACGTAGCGCACGAAGTAGGAGTCAGCCATCGGCATCGCATCGGAAAGCTCCAGCGCCCACGTCTTGGTGACCACGCGAGGCTGATTGCCCACGTAAACCGGACCGACCTTCGAACCCTCGACCTCAATGGTCTTGGGCAGATTCGTGCTCACCCAACCGTCCTTGGCGACCTCGGTAAGCTCATAGGTCCCCGGGGGCAGATTCGTGAACGAGAAGCTGCCATCGGAAGCCGAAGTGGCCGTGAGAACAAACCCGAACGGGGACTCTTTGTACTCAAGATGGAACTCCCATCCGCCGAGAGGCCCTTCGCCGGCATCCATCCGCCCATCGCCATCAAGATCGGCGAACTTCAAGCCGCAGATGCTACCTTTTGGCATGGTTTGACGACCGACGGGGAACGGCACGGTGCGATCGCCGATATTGGCATCGTTCCACGCCACAAGACGAGCCTGCGCGCTGGAACCCGGATATCCGGATGCACCTAGTCGTGGCGGATCCTGAAGCTGCCAGTAAGGCGTGATGGCAAGGTGACCCTCGAAGTAGATGTAGCCGGTCTCGCCCTTGGCAAGTACGAATCCAGCGGCCTCGGGCAGACGTGTCCTGAGATACATAGGATCAGAGGCATCGTCCTGGACACTGGGAACGTATACTCCAGACGCGCCGCCGCTGGTCTCCCAGCGCCAGCCCTTGGTTGC
>JBFHJN010000113.1:0-5476 GCA_041595875.1 Coriobacteriia bacterium | reverse complement strand
GGATACCTCGCGGCCGGTGTCGGCACGGGTATCACGGGCCGCGGCGCCCACGTCCTGCTGCTCGATGACTTGGTCAAGGACATCGAGGCCGCGGACTCGACCACGATCCGGGACAACACGTGGGAGTGGTACTTGTCGACCGCCTACACCCGCCTCGCCCCCGGCGGCGGCGTGCTCGGGTTGATGACCTGGTGGCATGACGACGACTGGGCGGGTCGAATCCAGAACGCCATGGCCAGCGGGGAGGGCGACAAGTTCGAGATCGTGCGCTACCCAGCGGTAAACGAGATCGGCGACGAGTACATCCTGCTCGACGACACAATCACGGAGATCCCGCCCGGGCAGAACGTGCCGGTCGGCGCCCAGCTGACTCGCCCGCACATGACCGCCGTGCACCCGGCGCGCTACACCACCGAGGCCATGTACCGGATCAAGCGGAACCTGATCGCCGGCGGCCAGAAGCGGGTGTGGGACGCGCTCTACCAGCAGAACCCCGTGCCAGACGAGGGGAACTTCTTCACCAAGGAGATGTTTTCCTACTACGGCAGCGCCCCGGCGCGCTCGGAGCTCTATGTCTACCAGGCGTGGGACTTCGCCATCTCCACCGGCAAGGAGAGCGACTACACCGTGGGGGTGTGCATCGGGCAGGACCACCGGGACAACCTCTACGTGCTGGACATCCGCCGGTTCAAGTCGGGCGACGCCTTCGTGCTCATCGACGCGATGATCGACTTCGCTCGGCACTGGCAGGCGGACCTGCTCGGGTTCGAGGACGGGCAGATCTGGAAGGCGCTGGAGTCCCAGTACCTTCGCCAGTGCGAGACCGAGCGCTTCTACCCGAGCTACGAGGTGCTCAAGCCGCTCACGGACAAGATGGTGCGGGCGAACCCGCTGCGCGGCCGGATGCAGCTCAAGAAGGTGTTCTACGACAAGCACGCGCCCTGGTTCCCGACGTACCAGAAGGAGCTGCTGCACTTTCCAGCCGGGAAGCACGACGACCAGGTGGACGCCACCTCATGGGCGGTGCGCCTGACCCTGGCGCGCGCGGCGCCGAAGGTGAAGGAGCCGAAGCCGCTGCCCAGCTGGAAGGACAAGCTCGGGTTCGGGGTGACGCGAGGCGCCACGCACATGGCCGGTTGAACACCTTCGCATAGCATACTCTGACAGGCTCTGCTAGACTCTCGCGGACTCTGACAGAGGACTCCCTCAATGCCCGTTGATTTCGCCAAAGCCCACGACCAGTGGGCACGATTCGCTTATTGCCGTGACAACGGCCACACGGACTTTGTGAAAAAGGCGGATCGCTGCGACAAATTCGTCGCTGGGGATCAGTGGGAGCAGGGGGACCTCGACGCCCTGAACCTGGCCAAGCGCCCGGCGATGACGATCAACAAGATCTTCCCCACGATCGGCACGATCCTCGGTGAGCAGATCCAGAACCGCGTCGAGGTGCTGCTGCGCCCCGCCAACGGGGGCAACGCCGAGGTGGCCGACGCCCTGTCGAAGGTGTGGATGCAGATCAGCCAGGCGAACCAGCTGCCGTGGATCAGGAGCGACGTGTTCTGCGACGGCCTGGTGCGCAGCCGGGGGTTCTACGACGTGCGTCTCGACTACACCGACGCCATGGAAGGCGAGGTGCGGATCAGCCAGCTGAACTCGAAGAACGTGGTCATCGACCCGGACGCCGACCAGTACGACCCGGACGCATGGGCGGACGTGTTCATCACGAAGTGGATGAACCCGCAGGACATCGAGATCCTCTACAGCAAGAAGGACGCCGAGATCCTCCAGGACAAGGGCGCCTCGGACTTCATGTACGGCTACGACAGCATCGAGCGTGCCCGGGACAGGTTCAGCGGCATGGCCCTGGACGCGGCCAGCTACGACGCCTTCGACAACAAGGACGGCCTGCGCAAGAACATCCGCGTGCTGGAGCGCCAGTACCGGCGCCTGGACAAGCAGGAGCACCTCGTCGACATCGCCACCGGGGACATGCGGGCGATCCCGGAGGGCTGGGACCGGGACCGGATCGCCGCCCTGCTCGAGAAGTCCGCCGGCCAGCTCACCACCACGAAGAAGCTGATCAAGCGCATCCGCTGGTGCGTCACCGCGGACTCGGTCGTGCTGCACGACGCCTGGAGCCCCTACGAGCACCTCACTGTGGTGCCGTATTTCCCGCACTTCCGCTACGGCAAGAGCGTGGGTGTGGTGGAGAACCTGATCGGGCCACAGGAGATCCTGAACAAGGTCTCGAGCCAGGAGCTGCACATCGTCAACACCACCGCGAACAGCGGCTGGCTCGTCGAAGAGAACTCGCTGGTGAACAAGACCCTGGACGAGCTCGAACTCACCGGCGCCCAGACCGGGGTGGTGATCGAGTACCGCAAGGGCGCCCAGCCGCCGGCGAAGATTGCGCCGAACCAGGTGCCCACCGGCCTGGACCGGATCAGCATGAAGGCCGAGGAGCACATCAAGTCGATCAGCAACGTCTCGGACTCGATGATGGGGTTCGATCGCTCGGACGTGGCGGCCAAGGCCATCGCCTACAAGCAGCAGCGCGGCGCGGTGAACCTCACGAAGATGATGGACAACCTGGAGCGCACGGACTGGATTCTCGCCCGGAACACGCTGTCGCTCGTGCAGAGCTTCTACACCGAGCCCCGCCTGATCAAGATCATCCACGAGGACATCACCCGCCAGGACGACGAGATCCAGGTGAACCAGCCCGACCCGGTCACCGGCGCGATCATCAATGACCTGACGCTGGGTGAGTACGACATCGTGATCACTTCGGCGCCGCACCGCGCGAGCCTGGAGGACAGCCAGTTCGAGCAGGCCCGGGCGCTGCGCGAGATCGGGGTACAGATCCCGGACCACGTGCTCATCGAGAACAGCCGCCTCCAGCGCCGTGCGGAGATCGTCAAGCAGATGCAGGGTGACCAGGAGAGCCCACAGGCCCAGGCCGCCATGGCCCGCCAGGAGCGCATGGAAGAGGCCGCCGTGGCGAAGGTGGAGGCCGAGGTGCAGGAAGCCACCACCCAGGCCCAGTTGAACCAGGTTCGCGCCCAGAAAGAGATGGTCCAGGCCCAGCAGCTCGCCGAGGGCACGGAAGAGGGTGTGGACCCGGCCGCCGAGCTGGAGCTGGACGCCCAGAAGTCCGCCGCGGAGCTCCAGCTCAAGCAGCGGCAGATGGAGGCCGAGTTCGCCTTCAAGCGCGAGCAGATGGAGCGGGAGTTCGAGCTCAAGCGCGAGGCCCTGGCCAACGAGATTCAGATCAAGCGCGAGACGGCCGAGGCCGACGCGCAGATCAAGCAGAAACAGGCTGAGCAGCAGGCGGTCGCTCAGCGTGTGCAGCTGATGCGCCAAGAGGCGCAAGCGAAGAAAACCGCCACCACGACCTCGCAATCGAAAAAGGACTGACCCATGAACGAAAACCTGAACTTCGGCCAGGCGCTTGACGCGCTGAAGGCCGGCAAGAAAGTGTCCCGAGCTGGCTGGAACGGCAAAGGGATGTTCCTGTTCCTGGTACCCGGCTCGACCTTTCAAGTCAACCGGGCCCCCTTGCTCGGCATCTACCCGGAGGGCACGACCATCGACTACTGCCCGCACATCGACATGCGCACGGCCGATGGGAAGATCGTCCCCTGGCTCGCGTCGCAGACCGACGTTCTGGGTGACGACTGGGGGGTGGTGTGATGGACCAAGCAGCGATCGACCGCGGCGACTTCCTGCCGGAAGAGCTGGAGCAAGTGAAGGTGGCGCCCGAAGCCGAGAAGGACGAGGGCGACGAGCTCGATACGACTCCCGAGGCCGAGAAGGAAGAGGCCGAGAAGGAAGAGGCCGAGAAGGAAGAGGCCGAGAAGGAAGAGGCCGAGAAGGAAGAGGTCGAGAAGGAAGACGAGCCCCAGCGCGACGACAAGGGCCGCTTCATCCCGAAGCAGCGCTTCGATCAGGCCGTGAACAAGGAGCGCGAGGCACGCGAGGCGGCCGAGCGCCGCGCCGCGGACCTGGAGCGCCAGCTCAACGAGCGCCAGAAGAGCCAGAGCCATATCGCCGAGGTGGAGAAGCTCGAAGCCGAGATCTCGAAGCTCGACAAGCAGTACGCCGAGCTGCTGGTCGACGGCGAGGGCGAGAAGGCCGCCGAGGTGGCCCGCCAGATGCGCGCACTGGACCGCCAGATCGCCCGCGCCGAGGTGGCCCAGGAGTCCAGCCGTGCGACGAACCAGGCGCTGGAGGCTGAGCGCTTCGAGGTCGCCGTGGCCAAGCTCGAGGCGGACCACCCGGAGCTGAACCCGCAGAGCGAGCAGTACGACCGCGAGCTGGTCGACTACATCCTCCTGCGCCAGGGCCAGCTCGTGAGCGAGGGCATGGCCCCGTCGAAGGCCATCGCCGACGCGACGAAGAAGGCCTACGAGCTGATCGAGCGCCTGCGCAGCACCGGTGAGAAGGAGCCTGCCCCGAAGGCCGAGAAAGGCCTGTCGGCCGCCGCTGCCGGCGACCGCAAGGCGGCCCAGGTGGCGAAGAACCTCGACGCCATGTCGCGCCAGCCGGCGAACCTGAAGAATGTCGGCCTGGACTCGGACAAGCTCGGCGAGAAGGCGCTGCCGAACATCGGCCAGATGTCCGCCGAGGAGTATCACGCACTGCCCGAGGCCACGAAGGCTCGCCTGCGCGGAGACCTCGGGTGATGGAGCCGCGAGAGCCCGAGTGGCAGGAGGTCGTGCTGGCACTGATGCTCGCAATTTTCATCTGCTGGGGCGCGGTCGAGGGTGTTCTCTGGCTCATGACATTGATGTCTTGAACTCTGACGCGCTCTGCCGTAAACTCTGACGCGCACGTTACCTCGTGTAGGTGCTCGATTCCCCTGTCGAGCCGGCCTGGCCCCACGAAACGGGGCCACCTTCGCATAGCTGCCGGCGACACAGGTAGCCAGCCTCGTCCTCTGAGATCGGTCGTAGTGAGTTCTCGCACGTTGCCAGCGACACAGGCACCGCCCAGGTCCCGCGTCAGGAACCAGAACCGCACGACATCCACATCTCTCAGGAGACGCCCTCATGGCGAACACCAATTTCGGCCTGCTCACCAACGAGCAAAAAACCGCCCACTCCATGGAATTCTGGAGTCAGGCCCGTAACCTTTCCTTCGTCAACCGCTTCATGGGTTCCGACGAAAACTCGATCATCCAGCACATCACCGAGCTGAAGAAGACCGAGAAGGGCGCCCGCGCCGTCATCACCCTCGTGGCCGACATGGAAGGCGACGGCGTAGCCGGCGACCGCACCCTGAAGGGCAACGAGGAGCGCCTCAAGTCCTACGAGCAGGTCATCCGCATCGACCAGCTGCGCAATGCGAACCACAACGAAGGTCGCATGGCCGAGCAGAAGTCGATCGTGAACTTCCGCAAGCAGTCGAAGAACAAGCTGGCCTACTGGATCGCCGACCGCATCGACCAGCTCGCATTCCTGACCCTGTCGGG
>JBFHJN010000112.1:0-5645 GCA_041595875.1 Coriobacteriia bacterium | reverse complement strand
GTTCGATGAGTTCTACGACCCCTACGAGGGCCACGATCGGGACGACCTTGAGAAGGTCAGGGACAAGTTGGTCGAAGCTGAGCTGCGCAGCTTGTCGCAGGCGGATGAGGCCGCCGGGGTTCTTGGCAAGCTCGAGAACATGCTTGGCGACCTGGAGGACTTGACATGAAGCTGCACACCGACTTCGGCGTCTTCGAGCTCGACGAAAAGGACATCCTCGTCAACGAGGACCCGGTTCTGCCCGGCGAGTGGCGCGGCCACAACACGCGTCTCTGGGTCATCGGTCACGAGTACGGGCCCATCGTCGCGCTGTGGGCCACCTGCGAGCAGTATGCCCTCGACGAGATGCTCGACAAGGGTTACGAGCACTTCCTCGTCGATGAGCCCGAGGACGACCCTGACCGCGACCTGTACACCTACCTGGGCAATGCCAGCGAGGCGTGCGACCTGAGCTACGCCTGGATACACCCCGTCAAGCTCGAAAAGGAGCGCGACTTTACCCTGTGCCTCGCCTTCGCCGAGGCCCGGGGTGCAGGGCGCCCCAGTCTCTGGGGCTGATCACCACAGCGCTTGCGCGAGATCGGACCCGCGCAAGTTCGCATAACGCGCCAGCATCCGCGGGTCCTTGTGCCCCGTGATCTTGGCGATCTGTAAGTCACTCAGCTTCGTGCGCTCGAACAGCCGCGCCGTGGCCTCGTGCCGCAGGTCGTGGAATACGAGGTCCGGGCAACCCGCCTTGTCGAACACCCGGCCGAAGAACACCGACAGCTTGCTGGTGGTCTTCGCGCCGCGCGGCCCGAACCCGAACCCCTCGAAGCCTTCGAGCTCGGCCATGGCCACCGAGCTGAGCGGCACCTGCCGCTTGCTGCCGTTCTTCGTCTTGTCGAGGAACACCGTGCGCTTGCCCAGATCCACCTGGTGCGGCTCCAGGCTGTAGATCTCGGCCATGCGCATCGCCGTCTCCAGCGCCAGCACGAACAGCCGCCGGTGCTCACCGGTGAGCCGCGCCAGTATCGCCCGCTCCTCACCCGGCTCGAGCCGCCTGTCGCGCTCCACATCGGCCAGGTGCCCCGTCGCGTAGCGCTTCGGCAGCAGGCGCAGCGGGTTCCCCAACAGCTCGCCATACGCCCCCGTGCGCAGCGCCCAGTCGATCGCCCGCGCCGCCGCCCCCACCTTGTGGCGGATCGTAGAGGGCGCCAGGCCCTTCCCCTTCATCTGCTCTACCCACCCCTCCACCCACTTGTAGTTCAGCGCCCCCAGCCGCGTCTGGCCCACCTCGCGCACCAGTAGCGCCAGCACCGGCCGATCGGCCTCGCTCACGTTCACCGCCCGCAGGTATGCGCCGACCAGCTCTCCGACGCTCTGCTCGACACCTCTGACGGCGATCTCAGGCGGCAGCTCACCCTTGTCCAGCAGGGTCTCGAGCTTGGCGCAGAACGCATCCCCCTCCTCTTCCGTGTCGAAGCTGTAGTAGAGCGGGCGCGGTAGCACCCCTTTGCGCCTGATCGTGTACTGCCACACCCCATTGCGCTCGCGCTTGGTTGCCATGTCGTTACCTCCTGGTTTCATTGTTAGCGGCTTACCAGCTTTATTGCAAGTGGCAAGTGACACCTCTGAACTGCCTCTGAGTCGCTCTCCGTCGCTCTGACGAGACTCATGGGCCTGGTTTTCAGATCGACGGGCGTAAAAAAAGGCACCTAAGTGCCTGTTTTTACTTCGTTTTTTCTGGAGGCGCGACTCGGAATCGAACCGGGGTACACGGCTTTGCAGGCCGCCGGCACCCGCGTAATTCATGGGCCCTGGGGTCATGCCACCTCTGTTGCCACTCGGCCCCTATAACGGCGTACTCTTTTCGAGCCGCCGTGCGAAGAGCCCACACCTCTGTTGTACCCCTACGACCTTACCTCACCGCGCGTTTTTTCTGTCGACCGCAACCCGCCGGCCCACCGTCACGCCACCGTCAAAAGCCCGTTCACCGAAGTGTTCCGAAATTTTCGACATTAGCACGGCAGTGAACATACACAGTACATGCTGGTGTCCTAAAAACAGTGTTTTCTATACTTTTACATATCAAGTATATAAATATTGGAACATTGGAACAAAACCACCTCAACGCCAGCAGCCACGCCGGTTTCAGCTGTTCCAATCGGTGTTCCGAAACGGCATTTTGTTCCGAAACAGTTTCGGAACACGACTTTTGAAAATCGGATTTCGATAGGTTGCGCCTATTGGCTTCCCAAAGAAAAGGGCCCACGAAGGGCCCAATTTCGGAACAAATCCCAGTTTCGGAACACTTTTCGGAACAGGTTTCAGTCCACTGCGCGGCTCGCCAGGGTGCCCGCCGGCAGGCTCTTGGCAAGCTCCCGGGCGAAGCTGCGGTCCTCGCTCAGCGCCGAGTAGCCCAGGTCACCGATCTGGTCGGCCATGGGACCGAACAGGCTCAGCGGGTCCGAGACGGAGCCGAGCATCATCTGCGGCACACCACCCAGGTTGGCCCGGGCCACGCCGTGCTGGATGTACGCGCCCAACCCCATCTTCATCCACGCCGGGTCGTCGTCGGGCATCAGGGTCTCGCGGATCGCATCCGCCGCGATCGACACCGGCGCGTAGCCGAGGAACAGCGCAGCGCCCGGGGCGTAGTTCCCCGCCTTGGCCTCGATCCAGGCCCGGCGCAGGATCACCTTGTGGAAGCTGTAGGCGAACTGCTTGAGGTGGTAGAAGATCAGGTAGTGCGGGTCCGAGGCATAGACCGGGCGCTGCGATGCGTTCGGTCGCAAGATCGCCCCGTTCACCCAGCGGAACACCGCCTCTTTCACCTCGGGCATGTCGGTGTCCAGGGTGCCGTCGGCCTTGAGCGCCGTGGCGGTGTCGAAGCCGGGGTTGAACAGCTCCTCCAGGTAGCGGGCGCTGTGCTCGTTGGGCTTGGCCAGGTGCTTCTCGAGAAAGCGCACCGCGGCGCCCGTGGCCTGGATACGCATGGCCCGGTTCCAGGCCTCCATCCCGTTCCACTTGAACAGCGCGTCGTTGGCGCGGCGCAGCTTGCCGTACATGAACTGCGAGCTGTAGGTCTGGCCGATCGCGTCGAGGAAGTTGCCCGCCCCCACCGTGCCGATCTCCTCGGCCATCTTCGCCAGCTCGTCCTGCGAGTATTCACCCTTCCAGCCAAGCCGGATCTCACGCATCGCGCCGACGAAGGCCTTCCACGCATCGTCGAGCGTGCCGCCGCGCACCACGATGCCCATGATGTCGTTGAACTGGCTGAACAGCGAGGGCACCAGTAGGCGGAAGTTCTGGTAGGTGGTCACGGCGCCCTGGGCCTGGCGCAAGCGCGGGTCGATGTCGTGACCGAGCGTGCCCTCCATGGCCATGACACCCATCACCACCGGCTCCAGGCGCTTCGCCGTGCTCTGGGTGAGGTCGTCGATCTCCTGCGCAGCCGCCTCGCGCGCCGCCTCGCGGTTCTTGCGGAAGGTCGGGTCGCTCTCCGGCGCCGTCACCCGCTTGTCCTTGTTCAGCTCCTGTGCACGGTTCGAGATCAGGATCTCACGCGCGATCGAGCGCACGGTCGGCTTCGGGGGCGGCTGATCCCCGGCCTTGAGCGCCTCGCGTGCCGACTGGGACCACTTCTTCATGGCGTCTTCCAGCTCGGCCTCGGCCTCTTCCACCACCTTGTCGCCGCCCATCTCGTAGACGAAGGCGCGGTCCATCAGCGCCTGGATGCGCTCGCCACCGTTGCCGAAGGTGCGCACGTACTCCGCACGCTTGACCGCCTGTGCCACGTAGCTCGTCAGGGTGTTGGCCACGTCCTCGCTCATGAACTCGCCGTAACGCTCGTCCTTGAGCCACGTCAGCTCGCGGCGGTTGGCCGCGGCCATGAACGGGGTGATGCCCAGGTCCGAGGTGCTCTCCGTGATGTCCGGTGCACCCTGACCGTTGATCAGCCGGTTCATGATCGCCTTGGCCATGGTGTCGGCGTGGAACTGCTCGATCTCCGGCCAGCCGCCGGCGGCGCGGTGCTTCTCAACGTCCTCGGTGAGCAGCTTCAGGAACTTCGCCTGGTCCTTCACCAGCGCCTCGACGCTCCACACGCGCGGGTAATACTCCTCGTTGATCTTGCCCACCTCGACCCACTCGTGCTTCTCGGCGTCCCACCGCTGCACGTCGGCCTTCTGCATGTACTCGAACACGTCCTTGAGCAGCTTGCGCACCTCGCGCACTGCCGCCTTCGCCTCGGCGTGGTGGATGTCCTCGTCCTTGCGCCCCTCGCGCAGGTACTTGCCCGCCAGGCCGAGGGTCTCGGCGTCGAGGTGGGCGAGCGCGTTGCGCACGCGCGTGAGGTACTGGTCGCTGACCTGTGCGTAGGCTTCGAGGAAGGTCTGCTTGTTGTGCGTCTGGCCCTCGAAGTGGAAGAACAGCTTGCCCATCTCCTTCACGTAGGTGTTGTCGGAGTTCTCGAAGGCGTCGCCGGCGGTCAGCAGCACCTTGCGCACGACGTTGTGCACCTTGGTGGCCACGGCGCCGACGTTCTTGCGCCGCTGGGTCACCGCCGCCGCGCTCGCCTCCATGGCCTCCAGCACCATGTTGCGGCTGTCTGGGTCGGCCAGGGCGCCCGTGGCGAAGCCGGCCATGATGCCCTCGGCCACCTCGATCGACTTGCGCATGTCGCGCTCGCTGCGCGCGCCGCGGTCGCCGAGCTTCTCGCGGATCGCCAGCTGGATGTTGTCGAGCCAGCTCAGCACCTTGCTGAACCAGCTGTCGAGCTTTGGGCCCAGGCGCAGCAGCGACCGGTCGGCCAGCCAGAACTGGAAGGCGTAGGCCGCGGCCTCCTCCGGGTCACTCAGCTGAGCGGCGGCGTTCGGGTGCTCGGCCAGCAGGGCCTTGAGGCGGCGCTGGATGATGGCGTTGGTGGCCACGTTCTCGAGGATCTTCCGGGTCTCGGTGCCGCCGTTCTCGCGCAGCCACTGGAAGAGCTGGTGCAGCGCCTCGTGGCGGCCGACACCGAGCTTGTCCATGGCGCCGGCGGCGATGCGGATCAGGTTCGCCGTCCACTCCCCGGACCACTCGGTCTTGCCGTCCGGGGCCAGGATCTTCGTGGCGCCCTGGACCAGAACGTCCGGCCCCACCATCTTCTCGATCTCGGCGATGGCAGCCTTGAGCTCGGCCGAGTTGGCAGAGATGTCGGCCACCGGGTCGGCGTCGGGGGTCTGGGCGGACTGGGCGTTGGCTTTCGGTTCGCCATCGCCAGAGGTGACCGCTTGAGCTCGCTTGATGAGGGCACCGGCCTGCTCGGCTGTCAGGTTCTTGTCGAGCACCCGCTGCACCCCTTGAACCGACATGGCGCCAAGGTCTTTCGCCGCCTGCAAGGCGAAGGCCTTCTGCTTGGCGGTCATCCTGGCCAATGCGGCGTTAAACTTCGGCACGCCTTGGCGCAAGACCCCCACCACCCAGTCGAGCGGATCCGTCTTGTCGTCCTTGGCCGGCGCGCGCTCGCTCTCTGGCAACGTCTTCGTGGCGGCAGGTGCCGACTTCGGGTCGGACCCCTTGCCGACGCGCGCCGGGGTGGAGCCGGGGCCGCCCACGAGGTAGCCTGCCTTGTCCCCGGCAGGGAAGCCGCGGTGGTCCCGGCGGATCGGTTCGTTATCCCC
>JBFHJN010000111.1:0-5684 GCA_041595875.1 Coriobacteriia bacterium | reverse complement strand
GGCGCATAGCGACAGAGGCGTCCGGGGGCGCGGCGAACAGGTGAAGGAGAACGTGAAATGACGTTTGTTATTTTGTTGGACGGAAGCGCGATTGCAACAGAGACATACCCGCTTCCAGAAGACCACTGGCTATATGCTCCGCAATGCCAACAATGGGACTCTGCTAGGGAAACTAGAGCAGACACGCCGCACCCGATTCTTGCCCTTGCTGCTGCCGACGCAGTTGTTTCCGCGCTCAGATACGCAATTCGCGGGGCAACCATGAACGGAACAAGTCCGGATTTCGACCCCGATGCACTCGTACAAAACGCCGTCTATGCACTATGTGGGCCAAGGCTGAGCGTCGAAAAATCGAAGGGTAGCGGGGAATGAACGACTCTAGTCCTTGAACAGGCGCGATCCTCGCGCGCCCATGAACCATGGAGGCCCAGTGCCTCCTTTTTTTATTCCCAAAAGGAGATGCAATGGACCACATCAAGGCGCTGAACAAGGCAAAGATCGCGCTCATGAGCTCCCCCAATTCAGCCTTCTTCACCACACTCTGCTTCAACCTGAAGATTGTCTGGGACGACTCAGATCCCACCGCGTACACCGATGGCACCGTGATCGGGATCAACCCTGGCTACTTCATGGAACTGAAGCCGGAAGAGCGGGTTTCCCTGCTGCTGCATGAAACCCTTCATGTGGCGTATCTGCACATGACTCGCCAAGGCAGCCGTGACCACAGGAAGTTCAACCATGCTGCCGATTACGTCATCAACCTGCAGCTGCTTCTGCGCAACTTTCCTATTCCCAACAACTGGTTGCTGGACCACCAGTACGCGGGCATGAGCACCGAACAGGTCTATGACCTGTTGCCCGACACGTTGCCGCTGCCTCCCATGTCAGACCTACGCGAGCCGGAGGGGAAACTGGCACACCTGGAAGAGCGCGTACAGGACATCCTGGTTCAGGCTGTCATGCAGTCGAAGATGTCAGGGGATGCTCCGGGAACAATCCCGGGAGAAATCGAGATCTTCGTCAACAACCTGCTTGAGCCGAAGCTGCCCTGGAATCGGATCCTGCAAAAGTTCATGAGCACCCTGACCAAGGATGACTACTCCTGGAAGCGCCCCAATCGACGCTTCTTCCCACAACACATCCTGCCCTCGCTCCACAGCGAAAAGATGATGTCGATCGCTGTGGCAGTCGATACCTCTGGTTCGGTGAGCGATGCTGATTTCAAGCAGTTCATCTCCGAAGTACACAGCATCCTTCGCCGCATGAAGCCAGAGAAGATCACGGTGATCCAGTTCGACACTTCCCTGAAATCCGTGAATGACGTGAAGGATGTGCGGGACCTGCAGAAGCTGAAATTCACCGGACGTGGTGGTACGAGTATCGCTCCCGTCATCGAGTGGGCCAACCAGCACAAACCCAGGCTGTTGCTGGTGTTCTCGGATGGGTACTTCCACTTCTACGAAAACCAGACTGCCGTGCAGACCCTCTGGCTCGTACATAACAATCCCGGTTTCTCCCCACCCTTCGGGAAAACCATTCACTACACGCAGTAGGAGCAGCCATGACCCCCATTGAAGCAACCAAGAAAGTAAAGGCGCAAAAGCCGGAGGAAAATTACTTGGTCATCAGACTAGGGTACTCAGACAAACTTGTTTTCCCCTACTCGCAAGGGATGCAAGTCATCACCGCATTGAACCATGCCGAGATTCTGAAAGACCCCTACACGGAGGTTACGCGAATTAGCCCTCTGTCAAAAGGCGCCTTCGAGGTGTACCCGATGTCCCGGGAAGACTACGTTCTGACCAAGACTGCCAATCTTCTGGATATCTCAGTGGAAGAGCTGCAGGGACAGATGAAGAATGCAAAGGAGACGGCATGACGACCACTGTCACCAATCAAGGTATCACCCTTACCCAGGGCCAGGAAAAGGCCCTGGAGGCGTTCCTGGGCTTCCTGTGCGATCCCAATGAGCCCGTGTTCGTACTCAAGGGGTACGCCGGTACCGGCAAGAGCACGCTCGTGCAAGTTCTGCTGGATCGCGTGGACGGCTATCTCAAGGCTGCCAGATTGATCAACGCATCGGTTGACACCTTGGAGATCGTCCTGACGGCTACCACCAACAAGGCTGCAGAAGCCTTCTCACAGATCACGAAAAGGCATGTAGTTACCATCCATTCCGAACTGGGGCTCCGTGTACACAAAGACTTTGAAACCGGTACCACCAGGCTAATCCCAAGGACCTCCATACCTCGGCACAACCTACTGCTGTTTATTGATGAAGCCAGCTACATCGATTCCGAGCTGCTTGCGCTGATCATGCAGCTCGCCCAGGATTGCAAGATCGTCTTCATCGGGGATCCGGCACAACTGAGCCCGGTGAAGTCCTCGCATACCCCAGTGTTCTCTGCCCCTTTCAAGCAGGCCATGCTGGATGAAGTAGTCCGCCAGGCCAAGGGAAGCCCGATCATGGACCTCTCGACCAGTTTCCGGGAAACAGTAACCTCTGGGAAGTTCTTTTCGTTCACCCCGGATGGTCACCATATCCAACGCCTGTCACGAGATGACTTCGAGGCCGCAGCACTGGCTGAGTTCTCCCGACCGGATTGGAAACACAGCGACTCCAAGATCCTGGCTTGGACCAACCAACGGGTGATCCACTACAACAAGGCGTTGAACGACTACATCAAAGGCACGCCGGATCTTCAAGTAGGCGACTACGCCGTGTGCAACAGTTACGTCAGTAGCGGCTCACACAGCGTCAAGACGGATCAGCTCGTGCATATCACTCGCGTACAGGATCACGCAAGCCATTGTGAAGTGCCAGGCAAGTACTACGAAATCGACTATCGAAGCGCTTTCTTCTGTCCTGATTCCTTGGCAGACAAGAAAGCGCGCATCAACCTAGCCAAGGTGCGTGACGAACCACACGTACTGGCTCAAATCAACAACAACTGGATCGATCTGCGGGCTGCCTACGCCTGCACAATCAACAAATCCCAAGGCTCCACGTACAACAAGGTCTTCATTGACCTCGATGACATTCGACGTTGCAACAGCGGCAATCTGATTGCCCGCATGATGTACGTTGCTGTCTCTCGTGCGCGCCATCAGGTATTTCTCACAGGAGACCTAGCCTAGCCATGGAAACCCTACAGTACGACCCGAAGACCAAACATCAGATCAAGGAAGCGTTGTATGCCTTCCTCTACAGCCCGATCAAGAAGAGGCTGTTCAATACGCTGAGTGCCCTAATCATCAAGAACACCCTGCTGACTAAATCCGGGCACCGGTCTTTTGTGTTCAAGGGCGTGCTGTACACCCAGGAAACCACGCCTGCCCCTCGGCCTTGGACACAGTTGCATCCTTCGCTGGCGCAGGAGATGAAGGACTATCTGGCTGAGGTAGCCGAGATCGACTCACAGGAGATGCCCTACGTGATGGGGTATCTCAACCAGGTACTGAACTCAAGCGATCATCTGTGTGATTACTTGCATCTCCTGCCGCATTCCCTGCACTACCCGATTCGGGATCTGATCGATCGGTGCCCTTGCAGGACTTCCAAGCTCACAGAGCCGGAAGTGGAGACTATCCAGAAAGCCAATCAAACAGCCATTGCGATGATCAACCAGCGCATGGCTTTGAACTTGCTCATCTAAGGAGGGTTTCTGTGCAGCACATCACCATGATTATTGGCATGGACCCCTCAGTCGTAGCCAAGAACTTGATCCTTCCTTACTTTCCGAAGCGGATGCAGGATACTCGTCCAACACGACGCATGGACAACCTGTACTGGTCATTGGATTTCAATGACCTTTGTAATGAATTCCTCCGAGAATTCCAGCCTTTCTTTACTGAGCTGGATAAGGCGCCGTTTGGTAAAGTGCCCTCTGTTTCAGCAGCTTATGGGACTTTCAAACCTACTTTTGGAGCAGTGGCTATTGAGGAGATCTACTCAAATAGAGGCAAAGAATACTATTGGGGATCTCCGCATATCTACGGTATCCATTTAATGCGTCAAATCGTCATAAGAGAGTCGTACGAAAACGAAGGAACATGATGAGACATCACATCTTCTCGCCCAACACGAGCTTTCATACCGCGATCCTGATCAAGGCAAGCTCCTTTCGTGTGAAGGACCTGGCCACCGCCTATGTGCAGCCACTGGCTCAGATGGGTGTGCCTGCCAGTGGTGTCATCGCGTTCACCTTGCAATACGGAGAGAATGGCAAAGCACCGGTAAAGCTGATCAAGGAGTACCTTGACAGCCTGTTGCCGGAGCTCGATGCACTGGCAGTGACCCATCTGTATGTCGCTGATGCAGCCTACTTCAAGGTGCTGGCCAAGCAACCCAAGGCAGACTCTCATCTAGGGTATGTCTTGCCCTGTGCCATCAAGGATTACGAGCACATGCAGGTCACGCTTGGCGTGAATCACCAGGCACTGATCTACAACCCGGAACTGCAAGCCAAGCTGGACATGAGCTTGAATGCCTTGGCTACTTCCCTCAATGGCTCGTACACCCCTCTGGGTGGGGACATCATCAAGCAGGCCGTCTATCCCAAGGGAGTGTCGGAGATCGCTGCAGTCCTCAAAGACCTGCACAAGCATCCAGAGCTCACCTGTGACATCGAAACCTTCAGCCTGAAATTCAAGGATGCGGGCATTGGCACCATCGCTTTCGCGTGGGACCAGCACAACGGGGTGGCCTTCGCCTGCGATTACTCATCCACCCTCTCACACGAGGAAATGCGGGAAGGACTGCATGGTTCATTTCAACCACGGCAAGCCATCAGGGAGCTGCTGCGTGAGTTCTTCGAAACCTACCAAGGCAAGCTGACCTGGCACGGGGCAACCTTTGACCTGAAAGTCCTGATCTACACCTTATGGATGGAACATCCCCTGGACAACCAGGGGCTGCTGCAGGGACTGGAGATCATGACCAGGATGTTCGATGACACCAAGATCATCGCCTATCTGGCCACCAACTCCACTGCGGGCAACGTCTTGGGCCTCAAGCCCCTGGCTCATGAGTTTGCAGGTAACTGGGCCAAGGACGACATCAAGGACATCCGCAGGATTCCCTTGGCAGACCTCCTTCAATACAACCTGGTGGATACCCTCTCCACCTGGTACGTAAAGAAGAAGTACACCCCAATCATGGAGGCAGACAACCAGCGGGAAATCTACGACACACTCATGCTGCCCAGCCAGGTGACCATCATCCAGATGGAACTGACAGGTATGCCAATACAGGAGGCTGCCCTTGCTAAGGCAAGACGGGAACTGGAAATCATCCAGGAACAGCACCTGAAAACGATCCATACCAGCCCCCTGATCCTGGCTTTCAACCTGTTGTTGCAGATCAGTGCCCAGGAAGCAGCCAACGCCAAGCTGAAGGTGAAGCAGCACCCACTCGAAAAGTTCGCTGGCGTGCAGCTCAACCCGAATTCTCCATTGCAACTACAGCGGCTGCTGTACGAGCAGCTGTGCCTACCCGTGCTCGATACCACCGATACAGGTCAGCCTTCTACCGGGGAAGACACCCTCAAGAAGCTGATCAATCACACCCCGCATCAGGAAGTGAAGGACATCCTCAATGCCATTATCGAGTATGGCAAAGCCACCAAGGTCCTGAGCACTTTCATTCCTGCCTTTTACCAGGGATTCCTGAAAGAGGACGAGAG
>JBFHJN010000110.1:0-5689 GCA_041595875.1 Coriobacteriia bacterium | reverse complement strand
GCTGTCCTTGTACACAGCGACTCCAGCCAGTGCGCCGACGCCGTCACTGAAGACCCAGCGAGACCACGAGTCGAAGATGCGGGATTGGTCCGAGCCGTCCATATAGGCGAAAGCGTACAGGACGTTGGGCGTTGTGGTGCGGATGAGCAGCGTCTCGGGCATGGACAGACCGACTGCCTCAATACCCTGTCCGCTCAGGAAGTCATGAAGCTGGCGGCTAATCTCCGAACTGTTGCTGGTGTCTTCGACGTTGCCGACGGCAATCTGGTGGGCGGAGCCGTAGGCCCTGCCGCTCTTGTAGAAGAACAGCAGTTCGCCCAGAGCCACGGGGCGCACGCTGGCGGAGTCCCTGTGGGCGCTCGACTGCATGATCGTAGCGGTGCTGCCTGTCAGGGGCACCTTGCCGCTGATGGCGTACTGTTGCTGGTCACCGAAGAACACCACGCTGCGGTCGAACACCACTGATGCGCGGATCGTGTCGGCCTCGGAGCCAGTAGCGTACATCTCCACAGCATCGTCATCTGGGTAGGTCAGCACGGTCGTGCGCCAGAAGTTGAAGAAGCTGGTAACCCGGCTGGCGTTAACGACTGGCCCGGAGCACACGAGCAGGCGCTCTTGGAACACACGAAGCTCTGTCACCTCGCGGCCCACGAAGTACGGGGCGGGCATGGAGTCGTCGTCACCCACATCTCGCTCGGCCCATGTGGGCACAGTGGACGTATCGCCAGCCGCCGTCAGCAGAGTCTGCAAGTCCTCAGGGCTGGAGCCGATGTACATGACATCCTCGTAGATGCGCCCGACACAGAACAGGTTGCTGATGCTGATGGTGGCCGATGTGAACTCACGCCACACCACCTTCTCGGGCTCGGAGCTATCGGCCTCCGCACGCAGGTAGTACGACTCATCCTGAGACACTGGGCTGATCTGCACCACATGGCCTAGGGTGGCCGTGGGTGGTAGGTCCGCCGCGTCCTGCACCACGCGCCACGTTGCCGTGATCTGTGTGTTGTCTCCGGCGTCGGTTGCCTCCACGTACTCAAGGTCAGAGTTCGCAGTGATGACGATGGAACTGCCACGTAGGGTGGCCGTGATGTTCGCAGCGTCCGCACTGGCGGCGATGGAGTTACGCAGGCTGGTGGCGATGGCGTCAGGCTGGGAGGCCGTAGCTGATGCTGAGTTGATCGTACCGTCGGCCTTGTACAGGCTTGGCACGGTGTAGGACACAGCGACCTCGGGGCCGTCCACCCGCTTGATTCGGGCGGTGTACTTGCGTGAGTAGGTCCCTGCCTTTACCGAGAACACAGCGCGGCGGCGGTTCTCGTCGGTGCCGTAGTGGTCCGTCCGTACGCTCTCCACAGGCTGCGTGTGCGCGATCACAAAGTAATCACCTACGGCGGTGGCTGAGTTGATGCCTTGGTCCAGCAGTGCGCGAGCGGACGTGCTCATGCTGACCGGGATGGCGGTACCGTCAGTGAGGGTGGAGTCGCCACGCTGGAAGGCGAAGATGGGTTGGGACGGGCCAGCCGTGCGCGGGCGGCGACACAGCAGACTGACATAGCGGTCGTCTGACAGGATGTCGAAGTTGCGGTAGTTGGAACCGATGTCTGCAACAGTACCTGACACGACTGACTGAGACAGGCGCTTGGCCCCGGGGCGGCGACGGAGTCCGCGGACTGGGTCTGATATGAAGTTGTCTTGCGTCCAGTGCTGGCCGCTCAGGCGCTTGCTGGGCACCTGCTGGCTTACGCCAAGGACCACGGCATCGTACGAGGCAGATACTGTTGTCATGGGTTATCTCCGATATTGGAAGGGTGAGTATTGATTGATCCGGTGCAGAGCCCGACGAACACCACGACGGTGCAGTAGGTTGGCTCGGACGTTACGGGTGTTCTCTGCGGTCATGCGGCGCAGCGCCTGCACGTCCTCAGACTGGAGGTCGCTGTATCGTGGGCCGTCGCCGTCAAGGCCCGCCTGCAATCGCAGCAGCGCTTGTGTCATAACGTACACAGCGGCGGTGGGCGGTAGCTCCTCAAAGGGTACGACCCGGTGGAGGAAGACTTCGATAGGCCCATCGAATGTGCGGGTGCCCGTGGCATGGTTGTACAGGTATCGGCCACGCTGCGAGATATCATTGCGGGTGTCCACGGCGTCGATGCTGGCGATGTCGCTCGGCACGACGATGGTACCATCTGGCTGCGGGATCAGGGTTGTGCGCTCGTAGTTGAACCATAGCTTGTCAGCCTGTACCTGCTTGTTCGCCATGGTCAGGTGGTTAAGGATGCTCGGCACTGCCGGGTGCGGAGTCTGCAAGTCGTTTACGGGGAGTTGCCCAAGCAGGCTCAGGCCCCGGTTCACAACGTCGAGTTTAGAATAAAGGGCCATGTAGCCTCCAGACAAAGAAAAAAAGCCCCACCCCGCGATTAAGCGAAGTGGGGCAGTGAGCCTTACTTAGGGCAGTTGGACAACGCCAGCGTATTCGGCGCGGTTGGGACCGACGGCGAACGACAGGAAGCTGTCAACGTAGTGAGCCAGATGCTCATCCGAGTACCAGACGCGGTTGGTCAGGGGCACGGCGGAACCGGCCATGATCGCGCGGGGCGAGAACGCCAGCACAGCGGACTTCGAGAAGTCGCCGTCGTAAGCGTTACCGTTGGCCGTGTTGGAGTACAGGTGGCCGGTCACAGTGGCCAACAGAGGGACGGAGTTGTGCTCAAACACGGGCACGCCGTAAGCCTTGAGCACCGAGGCACCATTGATCTGGTTGCCGGTGGAGGTCACGTAGTCCTGATTGATGAGCAGTTCGGACTGCGACAGCACGAAGTATTCTTCGGGTCGCACGATCAGCATGACATCGTCCATGCGTGGATTCACATCCTTCTTCTTCATCTTCACGAACAGTTCGCCGATAGCTTCGTACAGGAGCGAGGGATCGCTCAGGTCGGCGGCGCTGGCGAGGGTCTGCTGCGAGCCACCGAAGTGACCGGCAGGCTTGCCAGAAGCACCGGCACCCTTGAAGGTGGACTCAGCCAGCACGGCAGCCTTGAGGGCTTGGATGGCGAAGGTCTGATCCCAGAACTTGGAAATCTCTTTGCCCTGCTCCGAGGCAAGCTCGCGCTGTACGTCGATGTTCGTGAGGAACTCGTCCAGATGGGCGTAGCTCTCGCGGGCCAGCACCATGGTGTCCACGGTCACAGCGTTGCGACCGAAGTCGGACGAGGTACCGGTGGGCGTAACGCCACGGGCAACCTTCTGGAGCGTGGATTTACCAACGGCACGGTTGGTGAATGTGTCGGTGCCCTTGACGGTTCGGACAGGCACGATGTTCTGCATGATGGACAGGCGCTCGATGGTGCCTTCCACCATGCCGGTGTACTCCTCAATGACGAGTGCGCGGTCGTCGCCGGTCTGGTTCTCTTGATTGGGGAGGGTGTAGTTGTAGTCGGTTCCAGTTGCCATGTGTGGCTCCTATATTGATTGGGTTGAACTGCCCGCCCCCTCGGAATGAGGCGGGCGGTTCGATGGTCATTATGTCAGGGCTATTAGTTAATGCCAGCCCGACGAGCGGCGATGCGCTCTTGAGACAGCACCTTGTACTCAGGAGTTTGCCGGAAGTCTTTGCCCTTGTTCGCGATGCGAAGTTGCTCGATCTTACGGCCATACTCCCGGGCGGTCAGCGGCACATCCGAGGATGAGGCCGACGCTGGGACACCGGCTGGGCTCTTGGCTGGCTTGCCCACACTCTTGTGGTAGTTCGCCATCACCATGCGGGTCATTGCCTCAGCGGCCAGCCCGCCTTGGGTCAGGGCCGCATTGATTTGCGCCCGCTGCTCCTCGGTGTGCGTTGAGGCCACGAAGGCCGCAGCCTTGCGCCACGCCTCCTCGCCGCCAGCGGCGTTGAAGATGGTCTTTGCCTTGGCCTCATTCGCCGCCTTGGCCTCTGTCACGACACGGTCATACGCGCCTCGGGCAAGTGCCATCTGCTTTTGCCAGCCGGGTGAGCCGCGCTCCTTGAAGTACGCCTCCAGCTTGTCGAAGTCGCCGCCACGGGCAGCCACGATTTCTGGACTGTCGGGCTTGAGGCCATGCTGGGCAGCGTACATGAGGCTGACATCTAGGGCCGGGTCGCCCGTCTCCTCAAACTCCGCAATCTCCTCTGGCTTTGTGGCAGGTGGTGCCTCTGGTGTCTCCGCAGGTGGGGTTGCCGGGGCTTCGGGTGGAGCCGCTGGCGGTGTCGCGGGTGGCGTTGCTGGTGGCGTTACCGGCGCTGTATTGCCTTCGGGTTGCGTCACGGGTTGCTCTGTTTCAGTCGTCATTGTGGTCCTTGTACTGCGGCCTCACGGCCTAGCGAGCGGGCTTCCGCTTGCTCTGTTTGTTGCTGTTCCGCTTCTTTCTGCTGTGCGGTCTTGAGGAATGTCTTTGGCCGCACACCCCAGCCCATGAAGATGGCCTTGATGACAGAGGCGAGGTTCAGTTCACTTGTGGCAACGCCTAGGTTCTGGAGTCCCGCGATATCAGACAGCGCCCCGCGCAGTGCTGCGAGGTCCCCATTGCGGGACAGGGCATCCAGCCCGGTTACGATACGCAGCTTTAGGCGGCTCTGCTTGATGTTGATGTCAACTACCTTGAGTAGCCACCGGGCCACCGCAAGCTGGAACGTACCGGCCAGTCGCGAATACACGCCACCCAGTGAAGTCTCAAGCTCAAGGGCCTGCTGCCGAATCTCCTCGGTAGTGACCCGCTCGGCGTCCCGGGTAACGGCGGAGTTCATAAGGAACCCGTAGCCAATACGCCGGATGTAGTCCGCCGCTGTCTCTCGGATAGTGGCAAGCTGCGCACCCACGTTAGCGTACATCAGGGTGAGGTCATCCTTCTCGCCGGGGATAACGGCACCGTTGGCCGAAGACTCGACATCGTCGGCAGTGGTCTGGGCACCGGGGCGAAGCAGCCAGCGAAACTCCGATGCCAAGATGGCAGCTTCAACTTGCGCCTTGGCGAGCACGCTGAGTGCAGCCAGATCACTGGAGAAGTCTTCCACATGGCCGGTGCCGTAGTGTGCCCCGCTGCGCAGGTTCCACACCTCAGGGTGCCACTCCGAGTCAGCCTCGTCTACGTCTCCGCTGTAGTCGGGTAGCTCGACGAGCTTATCACCAACGGACAATGTCTCGTAGATGCGGCCCTCTCGGCGCTCGATCAGCGTGTACAGCTTGACCCGGCTCTCGGGCTGGTACTGCATCTTCTCTGCAATTAGGTACTCTTGCAGGTCCTGCTCCAGATCGCGGAACTCGTGCTCCCGACACAGGATGATGGTGCGCCACTTCCCGTCCCGGGTGCGCTGCACGACATAATCACGCAGGCCGTAGACGGATGCTGCGCCGTCAGCGGGTAGGTGCAGTAGCACGTTGCCGGTTACGATCAGGTGAAGCACTGACTCATGGAGGTGCGGGCGCACGGGTCGATTGTCCAACTCTCGTACGGCCCGCATCTCACCCTCAAACGTGGCCTCCTCAATCTCGTCCTCAGGGATACCCTGCTCGATCAGACTGGCGCGGTCCTTGTCCTCCATCGCCAGCCGGATGAATGGCCGGGACGGTGAGAACATGGTGAGCATGATCTTGTTCGCAAGGTGGTTCACACCCTGTGCCCCTACCGACTGGTGGTCACGGTTTACCGTAGAGTTTGACTCATCGGC
>JBFHJN010000109.1:0-5692 GCA_041595875.1 Coriobacteriia bacterium | reverse complement strand
CGAACCGTTCCAGCTTGAAGATCACCTGGCGCGCTTCCGTGCCTCGGCGGACATGCTCGGCCTCACGGTCCCCGCTGACGATGCGGAGATAACCGCTGTAGTCGATGAGCTGCTCACTCTCAACGGCTACCCCGAAGCCATCGTGCGGCTCGTGCTCACAGGTGGCGAATCCCCCGACGGGATGCACTTCGACCCCGGGACCCCCACGTTCTTCATCATCACCCACGAGCTGTTCGAGGTCCCTCAGACCGCATACGAGAACGGCACCCGACTTCTCACCAAAGAACACCGCCGAGAAGTGCCGGAGGCCAAGACCACCAACTACATCACGTGGCTTCGCAACCACGACCTTATCGAGAGAAGCGGGGCCATCGACCTGCTGTATCACGCAGACGGGCTGGTCTCGGAAGCGGCAACGGCAAGCTTCTATGTGGTGCGCGACGGCAAGATCCACGCGCCGGACGCCGGTGTGCTCCCCGGCACAGTGGGCCGCATGGTCATGCAACGCGCTGCTTCACGGTTCGAGGTCGTATACGGTCCCCTCACTTTGGAGGACACGCTGAGCGCGGACGAGGCATTCATCACGTCCAGCGTCCGTGGCGTGGTACCCATCGTGCAGATCGACGATCACACGATCGGCGACGGCCGTGTCGGTGCCGTCACGAAGGCGCTCATGGACATCTGCCGGGAAGAGATGCGCGGCTAAGCGCAAGACGCGGCGGGTTTTCTCTCAATTACTTAGCGATACTTAACGCAACGGGTATCATACTTGCTGGGTATATCCCTGTAACTGGCTCGGCAGTATTCGAAAGAACACCCTCACATGAAGCTCGCAAAGGCGACCATTCTGCTCGCACTCGTTGTATCGGCCGTGCTCGTCGGCGCGAGCGACGCTGCCGCATACCCCAATGAAGCCGGTCAGTACCCTGACGGACTGTCGCGGACAGAGTGCGTGGACTGCCACGGTGCCGACGAACAGTCCCTCCTTGAACCGGGTACCGACCCCGTACTGCTCGCAGGGGCGAGAAAGGGCCCGCACGGGTCTTACTCCTCAGTCACAGACAAGTGTCAGACCTGTCATTCACTCCACGCGGCACCTGAAAACGGCACCCAGCTGCTTCCCGCGGCCACCATCGAGGATATCTGCGAGTCATGCCATGACGGCACAGGTGGAAACGGCGTATACGGAGTGATCAAGGCTCGAACCGGCGTCGAACCGGCCGCCTCGCACAGGATCGGTCAGACCAATGTGGTCCCCGGCGGCGATGAGGCGGGCGGCGCCAGCACCGTGGCCTTCTCGGGAGCGGATGGCACGCTGACGTGCAGCGACTGCCACTCACCGCACGACACGGGCACCGTTGGGGCGTTTGTCGGCGACCGCCTGCGCAGTGACGCAACAAGCGATACCGCATACGCGACAGCAACGAACCGTCTCCTCAAGCAGCAGCCCACGGGGGCGACGGAGGCGGTTGCCGAGTACGGCACGGGGTGGTGTGCGTCCTGCCATAGCGGGCGCGTCGACCAACATGACGAGGACTCGGGGCTCATGCAAGAGCACCCGGTTGCCCAGGACGACACCTACTACTACGACCGGGTGCCCGTAGTCACCGGCGTGAACGCGACCTCTACCGAGCTAGGCTCGCTTGGTCAGAGCAACCGTGGATATGTGATGCCCGGACCCACCCTGTCCGAGCCCACCCAAAAGACCGCTCTCCAGGACGGATACGCACCGCTCTGCCAGCAGTGCCATGAGGATGCGCGAGATGTGGGGCCGAGCACCCGCAAGACCAACCCCACCCTCACGAGCACAGCGCAGGAGTTCAGCGTAACCGCGTATGGCGAGGACGCCAGCCCCACCGACAATCCCCGCTTCCAGACGTTCCCGCACGAGAGCGAGAACGCGGACTTCCTGGTGCGCGAGCCCGAGGCTTCGGAGCCGTACAGCCTGTGCCTCAACTGCCACTCGCTTGTCCATGACTCCAACCCCGCTGACGACTACGTCATGATCTTCGAGCCGGGCCAGCACGACGACGCCCAGGTGGGTTGGCCCACCGCTGCCTACGAGGTCTGGGTGGACTGCAACATCTGCCACGCCTCAGACCTCAACGCGATACACGCCCAGCAGTGCCAGGTCTGCCACACCAGCCCCTACGACACGCTTGGGAGCTGGAGCGGCGGCTGTCAGCAGGGCGAGTGCCACACCACCTTCCATGACGGTACCGCTGAGGCGCACGACCCCTGGGCTGACTCGTATGGTGGTTCAGGACAATGCGGCTACTGCCATACCTCCGGCATCGGGACTCCTGTCCAGTCGAAGTGTGCCAACTGCCACACCTTCTACAGCGCTTCGGACACCACCGCACCGGTGACGTCTTCTGATGCGATCGCCAGCTATACGGGTGCGGCGTTCATCGAGTTCTCCATCACTGAAAGCGGGAAGGTGGGCGTAGGCACCACGTTCTACCGTGTGGACGATGGTGACACCCAGGTGGGCGGAAGCGCGCTCGTGTCCGCGGCAGGCACTCACACGCTTCGCTTCTGGTCGGTCGACCAGGCCGGAAACGTTGAATCGCCGAGCAAGACAGCCACGTTCACCGTCTCGGCGGACACGACAGCGCCTGTCACGACGTCGAACGCCCAGTCCACGTACTACTACTATCCGGCCACCATCACGCTGACCGCAACGGACTCCAGCTCGATGGGCGTGAAGGCTACCTACTACTCGCTTGATGGCGGACCCACTCAAACGGGGACGAAGCTCACGGTGCCCGCCCCGAGCGGGACGGTCGCCCACACACTGCAGTATTGGTCCGAGGATTGGTCCGGCAACGTCGAGACCACCAAGACGGCCAACTTCACCGTCATCGGTGGAACCGCGACCATGAGATTCACATCCGGCCCTCTTGCCACCGGCGAATGGATCGAATGGCTCGTCTGGAAGGGCACCCGGGACGCCACCCCTGACTACACGGTCTTGCAAGAAGGGCCATTCAACGGCTCGACCGACCTCGCCCTGCCTGTGAGCGCCACGTCCTACTGGGTGGTCGCCTCATGGGGGACGCCGGATGAGCCCTATGACGAGGATGTCTTCGGCGCCTACACCCTCACCACTCCCGGCGCGGTCATCAACATGGGCTGGTAGATCGGCAAGAGCCCCGACCGAGAGGCCTCGACCGTCGGACTCCTCGGTCCTCGGCTGCCCACGCTTGTTGTATCGTTGTAAGAAGCCCTGTCCACTCGGCAGATAGGCTTCGCATATGGACCGCATGATGAAGGCTCTCTCCAAGACCAGCCCCGCCCCCGGAGCCACGCTCGTGGAGGTTCCCGTACCCAAGATCGGTGCGGGCGACCTGCTGATACGCATCGAGAAGGTCGCCATATGCGGGACCGACGTGCATATCTACGACTGGAATCCCTGGGCGCAGCGCACGATCAACCCGCCGCAGATCTACGGGCATGAGTTCGTAGGCCATGTGGCCGAGATGGGCGGCGCCGTCAGCGGCTTCAGCGTGGGGCAGCGCGTCTCGGGTGAGGGACACATCGTCTGCGGCGTCTGCCGCAGCTGTCGCGCCGGCAGACGGCACCTATGCACGAACACCGTGGGTGTGGGCGTGAACCGCGACGGCTGTTTCGCCGAGTACCTCTCGCTTCCCGCGAAGAACGCCTGGCATCTCGCCGACTCCATCCCCTCGCGCATAGCGGCGATCTTCGACCCCTTCGGCAATGCGACACACGCCGCGCTCTCTTTCGACCTGGTCGGCGAGGATGTGCTCATCACCGGCGCTGGGCCTATCGGCATCATGGCTGTTGCCATCGCCAAGCATGTGGGCGCACGCAACGTCGTGATAACCGACGTGAACGACTATCGCCTCGATCTGGCAATGCGCATGGGCGCCACGCGAGCGGTCAATGTGAGCCGGGACACCATCGCTGATGCGATGGAGGAGCTCGGGATGATCGGATTCGATGTGGGCCTGGAGATGAGTGGCAACGGCACCGCATTCGAAACGATGCTGGAAAGCATGCACAACGGCGGGAGGATCGCGCTGCTGGGCATCGCACCGGGGCCGGTGAGCATCGACTGGGATGAGGTCGTCTTCCGCGGTCTCACGATCAAAGGCATCTATGGACGCGAGATCTGGGAGACCTGGTACAAGATGCAGACCATGCTGCAAAGCGGGCTGGACATCGCACCGGTCATCACCCACGAGCTGCCGTTCATGGAGTACGAAGCGGGGTTCGCCGCGATGATCGAAGGTCGCAGCGGCAAGGTCGTCTTGGACATGGGAGGTCTGTGATGTTCGGATCGATGAAAGACGAGCTGCGTTCCCAGATCAGCGCGCTACGTGACGCCAGCCTCTACAAGAGCGAGCGGGTCATCGTCTCCCCACAGCGCTCCACCATCCTTGTTGCGACGCCTGACGCAAACGAGCCGCGCGAAGTCGTCAACTTCTGCGCAAACAACTACCTCGGGCTCGCCGACGACATCCGCGTCGTCGAGGCCGCGCACGCGGCACTCGATCGCTGGGGCTTCGGCACCTCGTCGGTGCGGTTCATCTGCGGGACCTTCGAGGTCCACAAGGAGCTCGAAGCACGGTTGAGCGAGTTCCTCGGCTGCGAGGACACCATCCTGTACTCCTCGGCGTTCGACGCCAACGGCGGCTTTTTCGAGCCGTTCTTCGGACCGGACGACGCCATAATCGCCGACGCGCTCAACCACGCGTCCGTCATCGACGGCGTGCGGCTCACCAAAGCCAGGCGATTCATCTACAAGCACTCCGATATGGACGACCTGCGCGCCAAGCTCATCGAGGCGCAAAGCGCACGCTACCGGGTGATCGCCACTGACGGCGTCTTCTCGATGGATGGCGACATCGCACTGCTCGAGCATATCTGCGACCTTGCCGAGGAGTTCGACGCGCTGGTGATGGTGGACGACTCGCACGCCACGGGCTTCGTGGGACCCACAGGCCGGGGCACACCCGAACTGTGCGGAGTCACCGAACGCGTGGATGTCATCACCACGACATTCGGCAAGGCGCTTGGCGGCGCGTCGGGCGGCTGCTTGAGCGGCCGCGCCGAGATCGTGGAGTGGCTGCGCCAGAAGAGCCGCCCGTACCTGTTCTCCAACACCGTGGCGCCGGTGGTGGCCGCCTCCACCATCGCTGTCCTCGACCTGCTTTCCGAGACGACCGAGCTGCGTGACCGTCTCGAGAGTAGCGCGCTCTCGTTCCGCAAGCGCATGACAGCGCTCGGCTTCGACATCACTCCGGGCACGCATCCCATCGTCCCGGTCATGTTGCGCGATGAAGCCGTCGCTCACCGGATGGCGGATGCACTGCTGGACGAAGGCATCTACGTGATCGGCTTCAGCTACCCGGTGGTCCCCAAGGGCGCTGCGCGTATCCGGGTGCAGATCTCGGCAGCACACACCGACGCACAGCTCGACCTGGCAGTAAGCGCGTTCGAGCGCGTTGGAAGACGGCTGGGCGTGATCGAGTAGCCGCATGCCTGGACGGAAGCTGAGCGCTACGCCCCGATGCTGCCCCGACCCACGGTCAGGCGACCCTGAAGGCGTCGGGCGACGCTGGAGATGGTGAAGTTGATGGCGAAGTACACCAGGGATATCAGCACGTAGATCGTGATGATCTGGGAAGGCTTCCAGTACTTCGCCGCCAGAATCGTGCCCTTG